>NZ_JH651381.1 GCF_000260135.1 Thiothrix nivea DSM 5205
TGAGCAGTGGAGCAAGCGCGAGCTGGAGCGCCAGTTCAGCAGTGCCCTGTTTGAACGTACAGTCCTGACCCCGCCAAAAGTGTCACCAGTGGTGACACAAACCCACCCGCAGGCGACTGACGTGTTCAAGGATGCCTACATCCTCGAATTCCTGGGGTTGCCGGATGCCTACCACGAGGCAGACTTGCACCGTGGGTTGCTGCACAAGCTCAGGGATTTCCTGATCGAGCTGGGGCGGGATTTCTGCTTCATCGGTTCCGAATACCCGTTGCAGGTCGGCGGGCGGGATTTCGCGCTGGATCTGCTGTTCTTCCACCGTGGCCTGAACTGCCTGGTCGCCATTGAACTGAAGGTGGGGCGGTTCGAGCCGGAATACCTCGGCAAGCTGGAATTCTACCTGGAAGCGCTGGATCGGGATGTGAAGAAGCCGCATGAACACCCGGCTATCGGTGTGCTGCTGTGCGCCAACAAGGATGATGAGGTGGTGGAGTATGCCCTGAGCCGGTCGCTCTCCCCTGCCCTTGTCGCTGAGTACCAGACCCAGCTACCGGACAAGAAACTGCTACAAGCCAAGCTGCATGAGTTTTACGCGCAGCTTCCGGCTGAACTAACCGTGTAGCCGTCCATGCAAACCAATGGATAAAACTGTATCCATTGCTAAGTTCAATCCGGTGACAAATGCCTTGCCGGATCCATCCGCTGATGCAATACCCGCAAGATCAGCACGTCCTGCTTGTTCATCACCCGGTAGTAAACCGCATGGCTGCCGCAGTTGCTGCGGCGGATGTGTGCTTTCACAAAGCTGAAATCACGCCCCATCTGTGGGTTGTCAGAGAGCCGGGAAAAGTGGTCTTCCAGCGCGTGGTAATACTTTTCCGCTTGCGCCTCGTCAAACGCCTGAAGCGAGTAGATGTAGATGTCCTCAATGTCCTGCTCAGCGTCCTGGGTCAGGTAATAGCTCATAGCCCTGCCCTTTTACGCGCCCGTTCCCTGATCTCGCCCATGCTCATCTGGCTGATGCCGCTGGCCTCTGCCTTGTCTAGCAGGTTCCTCAGCTCGTTGATGGCTAGCTGCTTTTGTTCCTGGTCTTTGCGGATCAAGTCGCGGATATACTCGCTGACGTTGCCGTATTGGCCGGAGCTTACCTGAAGGTCGATGTAGTGACTCATCGGGTCGGGCAAGGAAATTGTGTGCCGTACCATAGCCAATTCCTCTTACTTGTTCATATCTAATCATAACAAGTATGAAGTAAAAGCAGAAGCGGGATGCAACCCAACAACTCATGCATGGCAGAGACAACCGTACCCAACACCGTACCGGTACACTTTCCTTGGCCTATTGTTACCCAAAGCATTCACGGTGAAAACGCATCAATCTGCTATGCTTACACTATCTTTTTAATATTAAAAAGGGTGGAACATGATACTCACGGTAGGCAACACCAAGGGCGGGGTCGGTAAGACCACGCTGGCGCTGAACATTGCCATTGCCCGCGCACTGGCGGGGCGGGATGTGTGGCTGATCGACGGCGACCGGCAGGGTACAGCACAAACCGCGCTTAGCATCCGCGCCGACAGCGGCAAAACGCCGGGGATCGCTTGCGCCCAGTATGCGGATGGCCCGTTGCTGCGCAACCAGGTCAAACAGCAGCAAGACAAATTCCAGGACATCATCATTGATGCGGGTGGCCGCGACTCGACCGCCTTGCGGGCGGCACTGGTGCTGTCGGATGTGTTGCTGGTGCCATTCCAGCCGCGCAGTTATGACGTATGGGCGCTAGATGATATGGCCGCACTGGTGGACGAGGCGCGTAGCGTGCGCGATGGCCTGCGGGCGTTTGCGGTGCTGAACTGTGCCGACCCCGGCGAAACCTCCACCGACAACGCCGAGGCCGCCGCCGCCGTCCAGGACGTGCCGCAGTTTGACTACCTGCCGACCCCGATCCGTCGCCGCAAGGTATTCGCCAACGCAGCGGGGCAGGGGCTGTCAGTGCTGGAATTCACCCTCAAAGACCGCAAAGCCTGTGATGAACTGGATGCTATGCTTTCCGCATTGTTTTCATATTAAAATAATGGTTAACAGAGATTAAGGTGATAGGAAATGGCAATTACCAAACGTAAGCGTCCAGAAGCGGAAAACACGGCAGATGTCGAGCACTTCATAGCCGGTGCGCCAGATAGCGGTCAGGCAGTCAAAGGGGTGAAGAAGGGCAACAAGCAACAGATCAGCCTGACTATCAGCCCGGAACTGTTGGCGAAGGTGGACGCACTAGCGGCCAAGATGGGACAGTCGCGGGCGGCAGTCATCAATCTGGCAATCTATCAGGCAGTGGAGAAGGAGTAGCCTGATCCTCTACGGTCTTTTGTTCCTGGCATTGCTGCCGTGATACCAGCCTTTCCCCGAGCTTCAGCCTTACATAATTCATCAAAAAGCCATACGCAGGCACACCAAAGCCAAACGCAAATAAGATGGCTATGGATGGTCCGACACCTGAATTTACCTTGAAAACTGCCATGAAAAGTAGCGGGGAAATAGCCAGAAAGGCAGAGATGGAATAGCCAATCATAAAAACCCATTGCCGCCATTTTCTGGCAAACTCTGCTGCATATTTGGGTTTAAACCTGATCTTCGGCGGCTCAGACTGGGGTAGATGTTCAAGGTAATCACGGGCAAGCACGTATTCACGTAATGCAGAACTTGGGTTTTCCAAGGTAAGCAAATATTGGATTTCTTCAACAGCCAGGGATATGTCACCCGCTATGGCATGGTATCCGCGCTCCACGACAAGCGGGTGGGGCGCTGGTGTTTTGGCAAGTTCTTCAAAGAACTCTTTGGCAAACTTGTAGTCATCACGCAGCCGGATCTTCTGGGAAAGAGTAAGTTCATAAACGATTTTACCAACGCTGATGATACTGACCAGGGCACCAACCAGCTTCAATACAAGATCAATGTCCATGCTGCTTCCATCTGTCATAAATATCTAAATAGCATTATTTTAATATTAAAAATGATTCTTTCGATAGTGAAATACCATCTTAAACTCCGGCCATGAACATGACCGGAGCTTCCTGCCTTGCGGTTACTCAGCGGCTTGTTCAGCCTTCCGTTGTTGCCTGAAGACTTCCAAAGCTATCTCGCAGTCCTGCACGAAGGCGAACGCTTCCAGCAGCGCCAGGCTGTCCGGCACGTCTTCCAGCTTCATGATGGTTACGAAATTGTTCCCGGCAGCGGGGAACTCGGCAGGGGTGCGCTCATGTTCTACGCGCACGGGTTCAGGTATGCTGTTTGGTTGCATAACTCAATACTCCGATATTGGGTTGTGAAGTCCTGCCTCACGGATTAGGCCCCGTGGGGTAGGGCGACTACGTTACAAAAGTTACGGTTTGCTACTGTTCTCGGGTTGCTCGCCTCCTTTCCGTTTCTTGGGTAATAGGGTTTCTAGTGGGATACCAGCCTGTTCAGCCAGCTTCTGCAAATGAGCCAGTTCAGCCTGTTGTTCACGTCTGGCGGCTTGCGCCTGCTTTTCCGCGTTGTCCTGCTCCTGCTTGGCCTGGGCTATTTCCCACGCGCCGCCCATGTCTTCTTTGATGGCCTGATTCAGGTAAGACGGGAAATCTTTCACGAGTCCGGCTTCCTGTTTAGCTTTGGCGTAGGCTATGTTGCGCTCGATGCATTTCACTCCGAAACGGGTTTTGTATTTGCGGGCAGTTTCAGAAGCGAAACCCAGGTTTATCAGAATCTCGACAATGGGGTGTTCCTTGGGTGGTTCTTCCATTTCCAGCTCTAGGGTAATGGCTTCATCAGCTGGGCGGACTTTGACAACAAAAGTTATATCCGTAATTTTTCGGCTGGTTTTCCCGTAGCGGACATCAACAATATTCAGATCAGTATGAGCGCATATCTCCTGAACAGATGGGTCAATAATCCGTTTTTTAAAATCATTGAACATCTTGTATTCTTTTTCATCCAGGGCAAGTAGAACCCTTAACTCTGTATATTTGAACGTTTTGGAAAAACTTCCACCTGTTGCCTTGAATGCCTCCATCTTCAACAATTCATAAATACGGATGGTGTATTGTTTTTTGAAATTCACCACATGACCGAGTTGGTATTGGGTGAAATGCTTCTGGAGTTGCAGCAGGTAAGGTTTCAGGGAGCTATGAAACTCCATTTCCACCTCCCCGGAACCTCTACGGTATTTCACGTAAGACAGCCAGGAAACTGTTTCGCTGATGGCAGGATCATCACTCAACTGGATTGTCCGCCCTACCAGTGAATCAGCCGCGTTTTGCACTTCTTCATAGATGGCGTTGGCGTAGTTTCCATCCAACTCCCATAGGTTAGCCAAATCACTGATGCCGATCTTGTAACGCTTGAAATCCTCATCCTTCGGCGATATTTGGGTAAGCAGGGTCAGCACCAAACGTTGTTCCCAGATACTCAGGCGGTAACGCGCCTCAATGAGTTCGTTACTCTTGCGGATGACCTGTAGGGAAGTGACAGCGGCTGCTTTGGGTTTCATGGAAAACATGGTAGCTCCAAATTACGGACTATTCAATTATTTTGTCGTAGTTCACAAGGTTTTTGTCGTAGTTCAGTCGTAGTTCACAAGGTTTTTGTCGTAGTTCACAAGGTTTTTGTCGTAGTTCACAAGGTTTTTGTCGTAGTTCACAAGGTTTTTGTCGTTTTTACGTCAGTAAAATATTGATTTTCAAAAAGAAAAACAGCCTCTAAATATTAAATATTGTAAATATATAAATACACAAAGGGAGAAGACCCCAAACATCTGTCAATTCTCACAAACAAAACCACACCCAACCAAGATTTTTGTGTGCTTTTCATCCAATGCCAACTACGACAAAAACCTCGTGAGTTGTGACAACAGCTCCAAGAACTATGAGAAAAAGCGGGTCAGAAGAACTTGAACCGGTTGTCCTTCCATTCCTTGGCATCCACCACGCCGGACTGATACAGGCCGTTCCAGTCGTAGAAGAACGGATACCAGCCGGAGCCACCCTGCGGCTTGAACAGCAGTGCCAGCACAAAACACACACCCGCCAGACCCCAGGCAATCCCATATTCGCCATTGCCACCGGTGCGCAGCCTGCCACCAAACAGGTGAAAACGGCGGTCAGCATTGGGGGTCAGCGGTACACCGGAAACCGTGAACGAGTCGGCCAGGACGTGGGTCAGTCCACCGTAGGCAAAGGCGGCCAGGATGCCGTGGAAGTCCCAGATAGCGAGGGCAAAGGCAAGGCCAGCGATCCAGTACAGCACCACATGGGTAACGCCGCGATGCTTGATCTTGCGGCCTCCCAGCTTTTCCAGCACCCATTCCAGCCAGTCGGGGGCAGTGGAGCCAAGCAGGGCAACCGGCACGAGGGGAGGGGCTACCAGTGCGGTGGTGGCACCAGCAATCACCAGATGGTTAGCCCACTTCATTCATCCACCTTCGGCACTGCCGAGATTTTCTTGAGCCAGCCGCCAATCTGTTTGGCATTCCTGGGGTCACACATGCCGGAGAGCAGTAAACGGCTTTCCATGATCCTGGCTTCCTCTTCGATGAGTTTTTCTTGCGAGTTGGCGACTTTTTCCAGGTAGCCGACCTGTTCCGAGGCTTCCGTCACCCCTTCCTTGACCCGTATGGCGCTACGGGCTTCCAGGCTTCGATATAAGGCGAGTTCGCGGATAGCGTGGTTCCGCCCTGCAATGGCAGCGATAAAGTCCGCCACGGCCTTTGCAGTGTCCTTCCTGCGGCTGTATTCACGCTCTTTCTCCCTGTCCAGTTCTTTGCCGGAGTAGAGCGGCATACTGGCAACTATCCCGACGTAGGATTTTCCCAGCCCTGTCGTGGTGTCTTGCAGGTCGAGCACCTCACTGGAGCGGATCGAGGCACGCAGATCCACGTCGATGTCGAACTTGCTGCGTTCCGGGTAGCAGGCCAGCACCGCCTTGAAAATCGCGTCAGCGTCCAGCGCCGGGGCTTGCACGATGGCGGCGGGGCGGTCGTGGTAGTCCAGCCCGTCACCGGCCAGCGTCGGCATTTGATACGGTTTCACTTCCGGCGGCTTTTCCAGTTCGCCGGTTTTCCACGGCCACCATGCTGGGGCGGCATCGCTGGATAGAGTGGCATCCACCCCGTCAGTGCCAGAACCCAAGGCAGCCAGGCGCAAGGTTTCCGCTTTGGCGGCATCCAGGGCTTCCGGGCTGGTCAGGTCTTCGGCGCTGGCGCTAATCGGCGCGAGCAGCACGGCGGCCAGTGCCAAGGGCTTTAAGCCCGCCCAGGACAACGGCGGCTTCCCACCAGCCCGCAGCGAGGCAGGCAACGAGGAACGCCCACATGAGGATATTGGTTGCGTCATAGGCTACTTCTGAGTTGAGTCGGAAAATTTGCGGGTCGCGGCGCATCACCACGCTACGCAGGTTGGGCGGCAGGCGCTGTTCCTCGCTGGCGGCGATGACGAAGACACGGGCATTCATGACGCACTGGCGGGCAATCTGGAGTTTGCGGCCTGCCAGCTTGTGGGCGTCGTCGATGAACAGCACGGCCTTGGTGTCCTTGCAGTATTCGGCCAGGGCTTCGGCGCGGTGGTATTGCTTCAGGGCTTTCCACGGGGCGCGGGCGTTGTCGGGGTCGGTCTTTTCCTCTTCCAGGCGTTTACCTTCCCACCATTTTTCCACGTCGGGTTCATCGCTCCAGGCAGCCAAGGGGCGCAAGGTGTGCAGGCAGAGCGGGGTAGCCTTGGATTTCGTGCCCCAGATGTCCGGCGCACTTTCGTACAGGCGGTCGATCCATTTGGACTTGCCGGAGTCGTGCGCACCTGTCACCAGGATCGGGCGCTTGATGGAAATCGCCTCTTCGCTGATGGTCGCGCCCTTGCGTCGGGTTTTGGTCACGAACAGGGGAACGGCGTAGGGGCTGCCGTCCGCGCGCACCTGTGACTTGCTGCGGTGAATTTTTAGGAATTCCATAACTTGTTGTTGGTTATTCGTCGTCTGTTTTTTCTGGAAAAACCCGCCTCACCCCCCGAAAAACGGTACGGGGGTAAACAAAAACGGCTGGGAATCAGGAAAGTCCTGTAAAAATGCGCCTTCCGCGCCCAGAAATTTGCTGAAAATTGCGGGAACGTCCGGGGGTAAAAATTTAAGTGAAATTTTTGATAAAATCAATTTATAAAAGCGTCCCATGAAAACGTCCCTTTACTTTGGACTTTTATGGTTTCAGACAAGTGGTTATTTTTGGCCTTATACAGTCAGCTAAAATACAGCTTTACCGTTTTCAGTGGACAGGGGGAAAAATGGCAAGTTATGCGTATTTGCGTGTCAGTACCGATCAGCAGGACGTGGACAACCAGCGGCATGGGATTCTGGAGTATGCCAACCAGCAGGGCATCAGCGGTTTGCAGTTCGTGGAGGACACGGTAAGCGGCAAGGTGAAGTGGCGGGAAAGGAAAATCGGTGATCTGCTGCTAAAGACCATGCAGCCAGGGGACACGGTAGTTTTCGCGGAAGTCTCGCGGATGGCGCGGAGTACCTTACAGGTGTTGGAAATGCTGGAACATGCCAGCACTTCCAACCTCAAGGTTCACATTGCCAAACAGCGGATGCATTTTGACGATTCCCTGAATGCGAAAATCACCGCTACTGTTTTGGGTTTGGCTGCCGAGATCGAGCGGGAATTCATTTCCCTACGCACCAAGGAGGCGCTGGCGAAACGCAAGGCAGACGGTAAGACGTTGGGCAGGCCGAAAGGGAAGGCGGAAACGGTCAAGTTGGACGCCCACCGGGAGGAAATCAAACGCTACCTGAAAAAGGAGATCAGCAAACGCGCCATTGCCAAGCTGTTGGATTGTTCCAAGTCCACGCTGTACAACTGGCTGGAGAGGGAAGGGCTGAACAAGAAGAAGGCAACAGCCAAGCCCAAAGCCACGGATACCAAGCCATGAGCGAAGAGCCACCCAACTATGCAAATCTGGAATTGACGCTGAAAGGGTTGGAAAACGAGTTGCGGGCAATCGTGGACGATCCGGCGGCCAGTTACTGGCTGAAACAGGCGGTGGCGGAATTGTGGAAGCGGGATGTAGTGGATGCCCTGCACGACCTGGACGTATTGCGGGAGTTATTGGAAGCGAAACACCGCACGGATCTGCTGATGCTGGAACGCTGGGCTACCTGTCATGACGGTACGAAGCACTGATTTTGTATGTTGTAGTATTTTGTATTTACATACTACAACATACAAAAAGGCAGTTTTGCGATGGATGAAACGGGCGGAAGCGGCTGAACGTCCGCACTCTGTTTTTGATACCGTAACAGACCGGCGGTGCTGTCGCGCTCCAGCCTGACAGCCGCGCTTCTTTTGCGGGGTAGGTGGCGGTGGAAGGGCGCTTGTAGGAAAAGGTCGGCTTCTCGGTTGACAAGCCGGGGCGTGGTTTCGGTGGCTGGCAAGCCAGCCTTACCGATACGTTGCGGTGTGTTTCACACAAGTTTTATCCGAGGTCAGCCAATTTTTACATAATGCAAGATCGTTATGCGCAATGCAGCAGGCCAAAGAGCATTGCGCATAAAGGGCATTATGCAAAAGTTGGCTGGCAGTGCCTTTGTTACGCCGCAAGCGGCTTAAACAAATACGTTGATGAGCCTGCGGCGCGTTATCCCCCGGCCCACTTCGTTGAGCGGGGTTCTGTGATGTCGCTACGCGGTTTGTTTGTGCCGCGTTGCGGCAAGAGTGCCACAGCTAAAGCTCAGACACACAAGAGCGCGAGCGGCAAGCCGCCTGCGCAAGACACACTCAGGCGTAGTCTGTGATTGCTCCAGTCTGTCGCCGCTTACGCTCAAGCCCCTACGCTCACCTACGCCATGCCCATTCGCCGCTATTGCTACCGCGTTTAATGTCCGGCTGCGCCGCACACGCGGCAGCGCGGCCAATGGTCACGGCTACGGTGGCTTCGGGTCTTGGCTTCAGCGTCGCCAGCCTTCCACAATGTCGGCGGGGTTGCAGTGGTGGTTTCGTTCAAGTGCGGTGCGCCGCCTCCCTCAAGGTCGCTACGCGGTTTGTTTGTGCGCCGCTCAACTGCGTTCGAGCGGACGCGGAGAAAACCCGCACCAAATGACTGTAACACTGCCCAAACCCCAGCAGGAAGCCAAAAGGTTGGAAGAGAAGAGGTCTTGCAAGTGTTTCTGCCGCCTGTTTTTTAAGCAGTTGCGTAGGTGGGGAAATGGTGGCGGTGTCGGTAAAAGCCCGCAGCGGCAGAAACACCCGCACCAGTGTATTTTTAGGCGTGCCGTGCAACTACCGCCCAACTGAAACACGTTTCAGATGGTCGATAGTTGACGGGGAAAGAGCATCAGTTATCCATAAATTGCTCAGAAAATCAGTACCTTATGTCGGGCTAAAACTGACTAAGCCTATGATTTTTAATATAATTTAGGTCTATAGTGTACAGAAAACCGCTGGCATTCAGAGGGTTAGTTACACTGTGAGGCTACCCCCCATGCGGCTTAGGTGATTTACCTCAAAGACATTACCCAAAAACAGGGCGAATCAGAATGTCCCATTTTGGTAAAGCAGCATTTCTTTCCAGCCTCGCCTCAACAGCCTCCATAGCTTTTTTTGCTGAGGGTCACACCCTTCTCATAAACCTTGCGACTGAATTCGACCATGGGGTTGATGCCTTTCCAGGTCATGGTTTTTGCCCATTCCAGCAGGGTTTCGGCATCCTTGAGCTGGGTGCCGTTCCAGTGTTGTTCCAGAATCCCCCAGCAGCGTTCAATCGGGTTGTACTTGCTGTGGTAAGGCGGGTAGTACAGCAGGTGGACTGTCTTACCGGTATGGTTGGCGAATTCCACCATGCGCTTGAGGAATTGCGTCCTGATCCCGCTGCTTTCCGGGCCATTGTCCGCTTTGATCTGGATGCACTGGCAGGCGTCCTTGTCAGCAGAAGGCATCTGTTCCCATACCCGGCACAGGGAATCCACGATGAAGTCACTGGTTTTGCTGGAACTGCCGAAGGTCAGGTAAACCTGCCCACTGTCCTCATCCAGTACGCCAAAAGGGATGTATTTCTCTTTGCAGCCCATCTCATGGTCAGCGGCTTTATTGTCACCCCGTGTTTTCCCGCCCCGTGAGTAGTCACCGATGTTGACGGTCGCCTTGCAGTCCATGCTCAGGCGTTTGACCGCCCCATCGGCAAACTGCCCATCGTTGGCCTGGATATTGGCGAAGATGGCGTCGGTTTCTGGAATTTTTTTTGCGGCTTGGCTTTCTCCACCTTGCGCAGGCGGTAGCCATTCCGGTTGAGTATCCGCGCCATGGTGCTGGGGGCGGGCACTTGTCCACCGCTGAAACCCATGGCCTGTAACTGCCGGATGGCTTCCGCCGCCGTCAGGCGGGTGTAGGCGATGCTGCTGCGGAATGTCGGGTCTTGCTGGCTATGTGCTTCCGCCAGCGCCAGCAAGGCGGCTGCCGCTTCCGGCTGGGTTTCCTCCCAGCGCTTCTGGCCACAATACGCCGCCTGCGCACCCACGCAAACCATGCCGCTGCGCTGTTCCTCCAAACCCAACTGCACCCCCTCCCGACCCCAGCCAAAACACCTTTCAGTCTGGCGGGCGTTGCCTGCACAATATTTCCGGCTCATGTCCGCCTGGAACGCACGGCGGGTGCTGCCAGACATTTTCGAGGCCGCCAGTTTCAGGTCGGCTATCTGGGATTCACTCAGGATCGGGTTAGCTGTTTGGGGTTCGGGGGGCATGGGGGATAGGGACTCCGCTTGTCGATAAGACAAGTGTAGCCATTGCGGGGGAATCTTTCAGGGAAATCCCCTCAAAACCCCGCCCTCCAAATGGATGCCCTCAAGGCGGCGGGATGCGAAAAGATTTTTACGGAAAAAGCCTCTGGCTCGCATCGTGACAGGCCGCAATTAATGGCAGCACTCGATTACCTGCGTGCCGGGGATACGCTGGTGGTCTGGAAATTGTCGCGGCTGGCGCGTTCACTGACGCAAGTCATCAAGACAGCAGCGGAAATCCATGAGCGTGGGATTGCCCTCAAGGTGCTGACCCAGAACATCGACACCAGTACCTCCGAAGGGCGGCTGTTTTTCCATATGACCGCCGCTTTTGACGAATTCCAGCGGGAACTGATTGTCGAAAACACCCGCGCCGGGTTAGCAGCGGCCAATAAACGTGGGCGTCGTGGCGGCAGGCCAAAAGCGATGGATGCGCAGGCTATCAAGCAAGCAGAAGCCTTGCTCAAGGATACGAAAAACTACCCCTTCATTGGTGATGTGATTGACCAGCTCGGGATCGGCAGGACGGCTTTTTACCGTTATTTCCCGACAGACCGGATCAAGGAACTCAGGAATGAGCATTCAGCAGAAACCTAACTGAAGCTAAATCCTGTGGTGGGTTTGATACCTTTATGCAGATTGACCCTACTCGCCTGCTACCCGGAAAAGAGCAAATTCGACATTGACGTGGATCTGCGTGCCGCGATCCGCTCCAGTGACGTACTCGACCTGCAAGACACCACCACCGGCCTGGGAAAATCCTACGTCGGCATCGTCGCCAGTATGCCGCTTTACTCCGGCAAGGAACTGGAAAGGGAGAAAGACCGCGAATACAGCCGCAGGAAGGACACTGCAAAGGCCGTAGCGGGCTTTATCGCCTCCATCGCAGGGCGGAACCACACTATCAGAGAACTCGCCTTATATCGAAGCCTGGAAGCCCGTAGCGCCGCACGGGTAAAAGAAGTCGTCACCGAAGCCAATGAACAGGTCGGCTACCTGGAAAAAGTCGCCAGCTCGCAAGAAAAACTCATCGAGGAGGAAGCCAAGATCATGGAAAGCCGTTTGCTGCTCTCCGGCATGTGTGACCCCAAGAACGCCAAACAGATTGGTGGTTGGCTCAAGAAAATCTCGGCAGTGCCGGAGGTGGACGAATGAAGTGGGTCAACCATCTGGTGATTGCCGGTGCCACTATGGCACTGGTAACCCCTCCCCTCGTGCCCGGTTGCCTTGCTCGGCTCCACTGCCCCGGACTGGCTGGAATGGGTGCTGGAAAAGCTGGGAGGCCGCAAGGTCAAGCATCGCGGCGTTACCCATGTGGTGCTGTACTGGATTGCTGGCCTTGCCTTTGCCCTCGCTATCTGGGACTTCCACGGCATCCTGGCCGCATTTGCTTACGGCGGGCTTACCCATGTCCTGGCCGATTCTTTCACGGTTTCCGGCGTACCCCTGACCCCCAATGCTGATCGCCGTTTTCACCTGTTCGGTGGCAGGCTGCGCACCGGCGGCAATGGCGAATACGGCATTGCCTGGGGTCTGGCGGGTGTGTGCTTCGTGCTGGCGCTACTATTCAAGTCGCATGGTGGTTCTCGCTGGTATCCGTTCTTCTACGACTGGAACGGCCTGTATCAGTCCGGCGTGATGGAAGCCAAGGAATGGAAGGACAACCGGTTCAAGTTCTTCTGACCCGCTTTTTGTAGGTTCACGAGGTTTTTGTAATAGTTGATTCGTATTGCAGAGGAAGCTTTTCTTGATAGGTTGTAAAAAAATTACACACACAAAGGGATCTGATCTTTCCTTGGAAGAGATTTCTTCTCAGACGGTTATCCACAATCCCCCCTTTGTGTTTTTTATATTTACAATATTTAATATTTAAGGAGCTTTTTTCCTTTTTAAAATCATATGGTTGCAACTCTAACTATTACAAAAACCTCGTGAACTATTACAAAAACCTCGTGAACTATTACAAAAACCTCGTGAACTATTACAAATCAATTGATGTGTAATGGTTGTTGAGCTAGAGTTACTCCTATGAAATACCCTTCTCCAATCGTCACGCCGCTACAGGTTATCCGCAAGAGCAATGAACTCATTGAGGCACGTTACCGCCTGAGCATTTGGGAACAACGCCTGGTGCTGACCCTTCTGATGCAAATTTCTCCGAAAGACGAGGATTTTAAGCGTTATAAGGTGAACATCACTGACCTTGCGGCCTTGTGGCAGTTTGATGGTAGTTACGCGACCGCTATTTATGAGGAAGTCCAGAACGCGGCTGACTCGTTGGTGGGTAGGACAGTCCAACTCAGTGATGACCCAAGCATCAGCGAAACGGTTTCGTGGTTATCTTACGTCAAATACAAAAAGGGTTCCGGCGAGGTTGAAATGGAGTTCCATAGCTCCCTGAAACCTTACCTGTTGCAACTCCAGAAACATTTCACTCAGTACCAGCTTGGGCATGTGGTGAATTTCAGGAACCAGTACAGTATCCGTATTTACGAATTGCTGAAAATGGAAGTTTTCAAGCACCCTGCTGGTGGTTTTACCAAGGATTTTAAATACGAGGAATTGCGGGTTTTACTTGGGGTGGAAGATAACGAATATACCCTGTTCGGCAATTTCAAAATGCGGGTTATTACCCCTGCCGTTGAGGAAATCAGCACCCATACCGACCTAGATATTGAGGAAGTCCGCTACGGTAAAACCGGGCGCAAGATCACGGATATAAGCTTTGTTATCAAAGTCCGCCCGACAGATGAAGTGATGACTCTCCAGTTGGAAATGGAGGAACCTCCCGCCAAGCAGACCCTACATCCTATTATTGAAAAGTTGGTAGAGCTGGGTTTTGCCCACGAAATAGCCAAACGCTACAAGAGCAAATACGGGGTCAGACGGATTGAGCGCAACATTGCCTATACACTTGCCAAACAAGAGGAAGGCGCGGTGAAGGACATTCCCCCCTACCTCAACAAAGCAATCAGTGAGGACATGGGACAATCTTGGGAAACCAACAAAAATAAACAGGCAAAACAGCAAGAGGAACAGCAGCAGAAAGCCGCAAAACGTGAGGCTCAGGCAGACATAGCCCACCTGAAACGAATGGCTGAAATGTCAGGTGTACCACTTGAACAGTTGCTGCCTAAACAGCCTGTAAAGAAAGCGTCATGAATTAGTGACGCCATGAATGCATAGCGTCATTACGCCTACGGAGAAATGCCTTTTAGCCCTTTCTCCTCAAACAGCCTGGAAAGACCGTCTACCGCCAGTTTCTGGATGCTGACCCCTTCTGATAAGGCGAGCTGGTGAACCCGTTGCCAGTCGTCACGAGATAGCCGCACGGTCAGCGCCACTATATCACCCTTCCCTCGTTGCCGGGGTTTGGTTTCCGTTGTGTCGGCAGTTGGTGCACTGCTGGCCGCTTCGTTGTTGTCTGGTTGCGCCTGTTTGCCCTGTTTGGTGAAGGCCGCCAATCCGGTTGGTTTCTTTGTCATGCCATTTGCCCTTTTAACCATTCCCACAAGGCGCGGATCTCTTCGGCTGCCTTGCCGTCACTTTCAAATTCCGTTACTGCCCTGCCGGATGCTACGGCACGGGCAAACGCCCGCCGTTCCGTGATGTCTACCGGAGCTATCGGCAGGCCGTATCCTGCCAGCACTTCCCGCGTTTCGGCAATCTCCGGCGACCGGAACGGACAGGCAGATAACACAAACACCGTTTTTGTCCCGGCTGCCCGCGCAATTTCCACCGCGTTACCAGCGGCGGCAATGTCGAAGGCTGAAGGCCGTACCGGGATCGCTATCAGGTCGGCGATCTGTGCGATTCTGGACGCTTCCGGCGTGGCGTGTGGAGCGGTGTCCACCACGGCCAGGCTCATGCGTTCCTGTCTGGCTGCCTCCAGCACCTTGTCAATTTCGGCGGCGCTGATGCTGGCCACCGGCGGGCTGTCGCTTTCGCGGGCGCTTGCCCAGGTCATGGCGCTTTGTTGGGGATCGGTGTCGATGACCACAACCCGCTCACCGTTTTCTTGCGCGGTAACGGCAGTATGCACGGAAAGCGTGGTTTTGCCGCTTCCCCCTTTCTGGCTGAGGAACACAAGTGATTTCACGGGGCTTTGCTTCATGGCGTCACGAAGTTATGACGTAAGCCATTATAGCTCAATGGCTTAGCCTTGCCACACCGTACCTGTACCGTGATTTCATGGCGTTATGGCTTTACGAAGTCATGACTTCATACCATAATTACGTCATGACGTAAGAAACGCCTTGCCCCACGGATTCGGCCCCGTGAGGCAGGACTTCACCTTTCAACCTTCGTGGAGATTGAAACATGCAAAGTAATGATACCCCCTTCCCCTCTGCCGGTGACAACTTCCGTAGCGTCGCCCATGTGCAGACTGATTTTGAACTTGCTTTGGTTGTCCTGGAGCTGGGCTTTCCGGTGCTGGATGATGACTGTACCTATGAGGAATTAGCCGAGGATTACGCGGTGGCGATGGCGGAGTTTCAGCGCCAGTTGGACGCCGGGGAAAAGTGTACCGATACAGTTCCACACAATGATGGTACAACAGGCATAAACCAAGCCGGGGAGGGCAGTGCTATACTACCCGCAGCAAAGTAAGCAAGCTGTACCGGATAGGGCAGCAAATCCAATGGCCGCCACTCGCGGCCATTGTTGTTTGTGGCAAAGAGAAAGGGCATGGCAGACCACGGTTTTTTCCAACAAGGATGACTGCACCACCTTTTTGTAATACTATGGCTTCACAGCTCTTCCCTCGGTTGTCAGCGATTCAGTTACGCTTTCCCCTTGGGGCGGTAAAACCACCCTCGCGGTGGTTTTATCAATTTTACACCCCTGAAAGTTCAGCCAGCCCCACACATGCGCACGACGGTTTATATTGACGGCTACAACCTCTACTACGGAGCGTTGCGGGGTACAGCGTACAAAAGGTGCTGTTTGTAGGCTTTCAGGTCGGCATAGAGCGTCCAAATGGCGTCACGCACCGCGTTGACCGCTGCCTTTTGCCGGTCATTGACCGGAATCAGGCGGTTGACCAGCCGTTCGGCATGGATCCAGCAGAGGGCATGGTCGAAGACGTTGAATTGCCCGGCGTCATCGGAGATCACCGCCAGGTGGGTGGGGATGCCCTGCTGGAGCAGGCCGCCCATCAGCGCCCCTTCAGTCATGATTCGGCGGTGGCGTGGGTCGGTGATTTTCTGGCTGTCCAGCCATGCCTCAAAGTCTGCCGCTTTGCCCCAACAGCGTTCGGGGGAGGCGTCCAGTTGCGCCAGCAAGGCTTTGGGCAGCTTTTGCCCTGCCATGTAGTCGAGTGCGCCCGCATTGAGCGGTGTAACGTTTTTCCACCGCTTGGCCCAGCAGTTCCAGGAAGTAGGGTCAATCTGCATAAAGGTACCAAACCCACCACAGGATTTAGCTTCAGTTAGGTTTCTGCTGAATGCTCATTCCTGAGTTCCTTGATCCGGTCTGTCGGGAAATAACGGTAAAAAGCCGTCCTGCCGATCCCGAGCTGGTCAATCACATCACCAATGAAGGGGTAGTTTTTCGTATCCTTGAGCAAGGCTTCTGCTTGCTTGATAGCCTGCGCATCCATCGCTTTTGGCCTGCCGCCACGACGCCCACGTTTATTGGCCGCTGCTAACCCGGCGCGGGTGTTTTCGACAATCAGTTCCCGCTGGAATTCGTCAAAAGCGGCGGTCATATGGAAAAACAGCCGCCCTTCGGAGGTACTGGTGTCGATGTTCTGGGTCAGCACCTTGAGGGCAATCCCACGCTCATGGATTTCCGCTGCTGTCTTGATGACTTGCGTCAGTGAACGCGCCAGCCGCGACAATTTCCAGACCACCAGCGTATCCCCGGCACGCAGGTAATCGAGTGCTGCCATTAATTGCGGCCTGTCACGATGCGAGCCAGAGGCTTTTTCCGTAAAAATCTTTTCGCATCCCGCCGCCTTGAGGGCATCCATTTGGAGGGCGGGGTTTTGGTCTATGGTCGAGACTCTGGCATAACCAATCAGCATGGCAATCTGTCCTTTAATGGGGCTTCCTTGAATGTAAAGGAACAAAGGTTTCGGGACAAGGATAACGGCTATGATTTAGCGGGAATCACCGGCCTTTGGGGGTGTGGCATGACCTATCCCTAAAACGAAGGTTTTGAGAACAACTGTTACGGAGAACACTATGTCCCGGATGTGTATTCTCACCGCTAGCGCACAAGAAGCGTTTGATAAGCCCCCACTGTTTGACTACAGGCAGCGTAAGCAATTTTTCAGTTTCCCCGGTGCGCTGCTTGAGGTTGCCAGAACCTTGCGTACACCCAGCAGCCAGATAGGTTTTCTTCTGCTCTGCGGTTATTTCAAGGCCACAAAACGGTTTTTCCTGCCACAAGATTTTGTACAACGGGATGTTGATGCAGTAGCACGCCAGCTTGGCCTGGACGGCGGGGCATTCAATTCCAGTGATTACACGGAAACAACCCGGCTACGCCACCAAAGGACCATACTGGAATTTTATGGCTTCAGTCCTTTTGACAACAAAGCCGAGTCACTTCTTGCCACTGAAATCGCCACCATGGCAGAGACCTACCTAAAACCAAAACTGATCTTTGACCGTTGTGCCGATTTTCTTGTTCAGAAGCACATACAAATGCCGCGTACACGAACCTTATCGGACTTGATCAGGGCTGGTTTGCAAACACAGAAATCCAACCTGGTTGCGTTGATGGGGAACCGTTTGGGTAATGAGGCACGCCAACTATTGGACGCTCTGTTTACTGCCCCAGATGGCCAAAACCAGTACCGTCTGACGTTACTCAAAAAGATCTCCCAGTCCACAAAACCTTCAAGGGTGAAAGCGTCCGTTGCCGATTTTGAGGCGTTATCAGAACTCTATCGGCAATTGGATAGTATCTTATCCATCCTCAACCTCGGCTATGCAGGCATCCATTACTATGCCGGTAACGTCATCAGGTCACGGATGTTCCAGCTACAACAGCGCTCAGAAGCTGACCGTTACATTCATGCCACCGCTTTCATCGCCCACCAGTTCTTCCGCATCCAGGATAATCTGGTGGATATATTCCTCAGTGTGATGGCAGCCTTCCAGAGCATGGTCACCCGCGAACATAAAGACCACCTACTTGAACAACGCAAAACACAGAACCAGCAGATCAAGGCCGCCGTTGATGAACTGGACAGTTCTGTCTTTGGCTTGCTCCGGGAACTGCGTGGTTTAACCGGCGACGCTTTCCTGTCTGATACCGAGAAAGTAACCCGGATTAAAGCCTTGCTGGAGCAGGGCAAGACCGAATCCTTTGAACAACTGAAGGAAGGGTTGCAACAGGCCGGGCAATCCGAAATCTGGCATGGCATTCTGGAAAAGCATTCAGTGAAACTGCAAAACCGCCTTAGCCCGATCCTGAAAGCCCTGACGTTTGAACCTGTCGGCCAGACCGGCCCGCTAATGGAAACCATTGGGTATTTCAAAAGCAAGGACGGGGCCATCACCGATAAAGCACCAACGGATTTCCTGGATGCTGATGAGCTGAAAGCCGTGGTCAGGGAGGGTGGCACCTTCAAAATCTCCCTGTACAAGGTGTTTCTGTTCCAGCAGGTGGCCGCAGCTATCAAATCCGGCCATCTCAACCTCCGGCACTCCTACAAATACCGTCCGATGGACAGCTACCTGATCGACAAGGAACGTTGGGAGCGGGATAAGCCGAAACTGCTGGAACGTGCCGGGCTGATTGAACTGGCTGATCCTGAGCCAGTCCTCAAAACACTGGATGCAGCGTTGTTCCGGCAGTACCAGGAAACCAATGCCGCCGCCAGTGATAACCCTCACCTGAGCTTCCGGTCTGATGGCACTTTCCATATCAAGACCCCGGCGCTGGACGCCAGTGAAACTGACCCCTTACAGGAATGGTTCCCGCAACGGCATGATGTGCCGCTGGCCCAGGTGCTGGATACGGTTAACCGGCATTGCGGCACGCTCAAGGCTTTTGAGCACTGGCAACAAACCCATATCACGCAAACCGTTTCCCGGCCTGCGTTACTGGCAGGGATTATGGACTTGGGCTATGGGATCGGCATCCGCAAAATGGCGCGGATTTCCTCACGCATGACAGAGAATGAGCTGGAACATGCGGTGAACTGGCGTTTCTCGCTGGAGAATGTCCGTGCCGCCAATGACAGGGTGTTGAAGGCAATAGACCGGATGGAACTGCCCAACCGATACCGGCGCGATGCTGACCAGCTCCATACCGCCAGCGATGGTCAGAAATTTGAGGTGCGGGGTGAATCCCTGCACGCCAGCCGTTCCTTCAAGGCTCATTATGTGTTTCAGGGTCTTAGCCCATCAGCAGGGACAACAAGGAATGTAGAGCAGCTTGTCCGCGTTTCCTGATGTTGTGCAGGCACTCGAAGAAGGCGAGGTAACACGGCAGTTTTTCCTGGGAAATGCCCCGGTGCGGGCGTAACCATGAACGTAGCAGCGACCAAAAACCTTGGCTCTATGTGGAATACCGTGGGTAACTGAACTCCAGTTTGCCGCACAGGAAGTAAACCATGTTGATGAGGTTGTGGGTATTGCGGAACCCCCGCGCCCGCCGTTTGGCCAACTGTATTTTGTGGTTGATGCCTTCGAGGATGCCGTTGGAGATGTGTGATTCAACGAACCGGATGATCCCCGACCAGTGCGCCCGGACGGTGTTGGCAAACGTCTGGAAGGCCGGGATGCCAGCAGAATCCACCTCATCACACCATTGTTGCAGGAAGGCTTCCGCCGTTTTCCTGTCGGGCATTGTCCACAGGTCGTTGAACAGCACCTTGAGACGGTGGGCAGTACCCAGCGTGGGGTAGAGGGTGATGAACGCTGCCAGTGACTGCTCCTGCTGTTCTGACAGGTTATCGTAGTTTTTCAGGAAGGTGTACTTGTGGCCTTTGAGGTCGGCATGTTCCTTGCGCTCCAGCTTGCGCACCTTGTCCATGGCCTTGTTCAGCAACTGGGTGACGTGGAAATGGTCAAAGGTGATGGCGGCATCCGGGAAGGCTTCCCTACTCCGGCAATGAATGCAGGCGACAGGTCAATGCTGACATCGGTGATTTGTGACGGTTTCACCTCATGGCTGGCTAGGTGTTTCTGGATCTGGGACAGCGTTTCCTTGCCCTTGCCTTCGGTGGCATGGGCGACGCGGCGGGCATCCAGGTCAACCCCCACGGTGATGTAGTTGTGCCCTTTGCGGGTGGAGGTCTCGTCCACCCCCAGCCGGGTGATGCCGGACGGGTCATCCTGCTGGCGGCCTTCACAAACCCAGTGGTTGAACACCGTCCAGATGCGTTGCGGGTTGACCCGCATCAGTTCCGCCACCCGGTTGACCGGCATCTCCCGTTCGATCAGTGCCATGGCCAGCGCCTCAAACAGCAGCGTGAAGCCACTTCCGGGACGCGCCCAGGGGACGGCAACCGTCTCAACCTGACCCGATCCGGTGCGGATGCGCGGGACACGGCAATGCAGGTAACAGGTATGCTCAAAGAAGTTCAGGTGCTGCCAACGCCGCTCCACCGTGTCATGCACCGGGCAAGGTTCCCCGCTTTGGTCGGCAAAACGGCTGCCACGCGCGAAGCTGATACGGATGTGCAATTCCTGGCGTCCTTCCGTCCCGCTGAAGTCGATGCTGTCCACCTGCCAAGGTGAGGTCAGCCCCAAGGCCATTCCAAATAGTGTGTCGCTGTTCATACCCTTAGGATAATCTACCCACTACGATTCACATAGAGCCAAAACCTTCCATGGTGTTGACGTGGACTTCATGGAAACCGTCGCCATCCTCATCACGGGCATATTCACCCGCGCCGTGGTTGACTGTCTTATGATCGTAACCCCACTCTTCCAACTGGCTGTAAATGCTGTACTCGTCGGTATACACCAGCGTGCCAGCCGCCACGGCTTCCAGTATCAGGGGCTTGATCGTGGCCTGTTTGACGTTCGCCAACATACGGATCACTACCTCCCCAGAGCGTTGGATCATGCCAAAGATGGGCGGTTTGTCTTTCTCCAGCGTGCCGCGCCCCGGTGCGCCTTTCAGCCCCCGGCACCGCCCCTTGCGGCCTGCACGCATAACGGCTGCCGGGTGTCCCTTATGCCCAGCTTTGACGTAAACTTCATCCAATTCAACATTCCCAGACAGGCTTACCGGTGTTTTTTTTCTCAATACCCTGCCGTAACTGGCCCGTCATGGCCTGCACATCGTCTTTGTTCAATCCCAGTTCGTGGGCGATTTGCTGGTTGGACAGGTTCAGCGGCATCAGGTACAGGCATAATATCCATACCTTCAGCGGCTGATGATGCCCCTCAAACACCGTCCCCGTCAGGTCATCAAAACGCTTGTTGCAACCTTTGCACTGGTAGCGTTGCCGTTCCGGCTGCCGGTCATCTTTGCCCCGGCGGATGGTTTCCCGTGAACCGCAATGCGGGCACACCACCCCATCAGGCCAGTGCAACGCGCGGACTTGCTGGTAGCAGGCTTCATCACTGGTCAGGCTGGCTATGCTGATCAAACTCCCCACCGGCTTCCCTATTCTGGCTTATCGGATGGTTATCAGTTGGGGGAGGTCGTTGCCAATTTCAAGGGGCATTCGGCAAGACCCCGAAACACATAATGAGCCTCCTTCAAATATTTTGGGCAAGGCCAGGGGGTAAGCGCCTACACCTTCGTGGATGAACGCCACTTCCTGTGGCACTCCCTGGTGATCAGTGCCTCTGACCGGGAAAGTGCGTATGTGATTGATGGGCTGATGCACAATGATGTGGTGAAAAGCGACATCCATTCCACCGATACGCACGGCTACACCGAAGTCATTTTTGGCCTGACCCACCTGCTGGGTTTCTCGTTTGCCCCGCGCATCAAGGGGCTTGGCAAGCAAACGCTGTACATCTTCCGCCCCAAAAACCGGGCAGACCCAGAATGGAAGATCAGCCCGGAAAAAACCATCCATGCCGCCTTGATCCGGGAGAACTGGGATGACCTGCTGCGCCTGGCCGCCACCATCAAGCTCAAGGAAAATACCGCGTCCGACATTTTCCGGCGGCTCAATTCCTATTCCCGCCAACATGCGCTGTACCAGACCCTGAAAGCCTTCGGCCAGATCATCAAATCCCTGTTCATCCTGCGCTATGTCAATGACGTTGAACTCCGCCAGGCGACTGAAAAACAGCTCAACAAGGTGGAACTCTCCAACCGCTTTGCCCGTGCGGTGGCCGTTGGCAACCCACATGAATACACACAGGCTGAAAAGGAAGAACAGGAAATTGCGGAAGGCTGCAACCGGCTGATCAAGAACAGCATCATCTGCTGAAACTACCTGTACCTGGAGCGGCAACTGGAAAAACTCACTGACCCGGAAGCCCGGGAAAACCTGCTGCAAACAGTCGCCACCCATTCACCGATGACATGGGCGCATATCAACATGCTGGGGGAGTATGATTTTGCGGAGGAAAAGCTCCGGGATTCTATTGGGATTCTTCCCCGGAAATCGGCGGTCTGAAACAGGGGGGATTTCAGGATGGGTAAATGCTGGATTAGCCTGATACATCAAAGCTGTTCACAAAATCCTGCGGTGGGTTTGGTACCTTTATGCAGATTGACCCCATTGCCAAGCTGCTGGATTGTTCCAAGTTCACGCTCTACAACTGGCTGGAACGGGAAGAGCTGAACAAGAAGAAAGAGAAAACCAAGGTAACAGACGGCAGCTCATGAGCAAGGATTAGATCAGAATGATATACATTCAACCGGTTATTATGAGCCAACGATTTTATTTTTACCGTCTCTATAAAGCAAACGATTTTTTTGCTGGTAGTTTTGGATTATCCATAAATAGACCCAAAATAAAAAATTTTAACCAGTTGATTTTAAATATATTTAATTTTTTTCTTGCCTGGTCGGCAATGGTTGGCACACCCCTTGCTGTATAGTAACCATGAAGCAAAGCAAGCCGCTAAGTTCATAGTTTCCACAACCTTTAAATTTGTTATACCAGGAGTACCACCATGACTAATCTGACCATCAAAGACCTGACCGAAAGCGCCACCTTGGACCAACACACCCTGTCCAGCGTCCGCGGCGGCCTGAATGCCGTGCTCAACAACTCACAGCAAGCCAACCAAAACGTTGCCGGCAGTTTCGGCCCCATCATGGCGATCAACAGCCCAGTGTCTGCGCCATCCACCGTACTGACTGAGAGCAACCCTGTCACCATCGTGGATTTGACCAGCATCAGCCTGATCAGCTCACATCAAAATGCCATTTTCTCTGTGTAACCCCTTAAACCCATTTCTTCAGGAGCATTAACCATGAGCACATTAATTCTGAAAGACCTGGCTGAAAATGTTGAACTCGACGCATCAGCAATGGCCAGCGTGCGTGGCGGCCTGAATGCTGCCATCGGTAATTCACAGTCAGCTAATCAAGGCGGTTTGGGTGGTTTTGGTGGCATGGGCGGTTTTGGCCTGGTGGCATTGAATACCCCGATCAATGTCCCTACGACAGTGCTGACAGAAGTCAACCCCAACATTGAGATCAACCTTGGTTTGAGTAATCTGATTGGATCAGCACAGAATCAGCTTAAAGGCTAAGAAACTGGCCGGCAACCCTGCTTACCGGCCAGTCTGCCCGCCAACCCACGCGCTGACCCGACAAGAAAAGACCTGCTCCCTGCCCGTTGGCAGCATACAAATATGCCAACCCAACAGCATAAAACATAACCCCTTCAAAAAGACGAGCGTTGCCTCGTCTTTTTTGTGTCCCTGCTTTTTAGCACCCCCCAACACCTTGTAAACATACGCACTGCCATAGCCAAATTTCATCAGGACTGGCCAACTGGAAAGCAAGAGGCTTTTCACCTAACCGAATCAGGCAAGCCGACAGCCCGTAAAACGGTTTTGCCCATGTGCATAAGTTAAGACGTTATAAAGCAAACGTTTTTATTTTTATCGTTTCTATAAAGCAAACTATTTTTTTACTGACAGTTTTGGATTAGCTATAACCATCCCCATAGAATTAATTTTAAATATATGATTTTAAATGAATTTAATTTTTTTCTTGCTTGGTTGGTAATGGTTGGCACACCTCTTGCTATAGATTAATCATGAAGTAAAGCAAGCCGCTAAGTTCATAGTTTTCACAACCTTTAAATTTGTTATACCAGGAGTACTACCATGACTAATCTGACCATCAAAGACCTGACCGAAAGCACCACTTTGGATCAACACACCCTGTCCAGCGTCCGTGGCGGCCTGAATGCCGTGATCAGCAACTCACAGCAAGCCAACCAAAACGTTGCCGGTGGCTTTGGCCCTATCATGGCGATCAACAGCCCAGTATCTGCGCCATCCACCGTACTGACTGAAAACAACCCCATTACCCGGGTGGATCTGTCCAGCTTCAGCCTGATCGGTTCACACCAGAATACCATTTTCTCTGTATAACCCCTTAAACGCATTTCATTAGGAGCATTAACCATGAGCACATTGATTCTGAAAGACCTGGCCGAGAATGTTGAACTCGACGCAGCGGCAATGGCCAGCGTCCGTGGCGGCCTGAATGCCGTGATCAACAACTCACAGCAAGCCAACCAAAACGTTGTCGGCGGCTTTGGCCCAATCACCGCATTTAACAGCCCAGTATCAGCACCTTCCACCGTGCTGACAGAAGCCAACCCAGTGACCCGCGTGGACCTCAATACCTTTAACCTCGTTGGGTCAGCACAAAACTTCATCGGGGCATTTTAATGCCACCCCTTCAATGTCAGGCCGATGCCACCCGCATTGGCCTGCATTGTTTACCAAGGAGGTACTGCTACCATGTCCCATTTAATCATCCGTGACCTTGACGCTTCGGGGGAACTCGATATGCATGCCATGTCCCGTGTGTGTGGCGGCAACCGTGGTATGTGGGTATTTGGCTGGATCAACCCTTATTCCCGGCAGCGGGCAGCCACAGCCACCCAGCAATTTTTCAACCCGGTGTTTAATATCCAGGTAGCCAACCAGACCATTTCAGGCAATGGCCCAATTACGGCCATTAATGCACCTGTCGCAGCGCCATCCACCGTCTTGAACGAAAACCTGTCCATTAACAATATCAGTACCTACGTCACCAATATGTTGGACTCATCGCTAAATACAGCGGCTGTATAGCCAAAAACCCGTGATGCGCCCGGCATATTCCGCAGAACAAGAAAAAACCAAAAGCCGCAACCTATAAGGCCAGCACCTTTGGCATAAAAAAGGGAGGCTCCCCAAAGAAAACCTCCCCTTGCTAGGAAGCGTTGGGACACCAGCCAACCCCCTGCCGGCATCCCAAAAATGAAGGGCGCAAAACGCCCTTCATTTTGTATCTGTGCGGAAAGCCTTACTGCTTGGCAGTGTTGCTGTAGCCGTAACCGTTGCCAGCACCGTTACCATAGCCGTAGCCATTGCCAGCGCCGTACCAGTCGCCGTTGCCTTTACCGTTGGCAGCCATGTCGGTGTTCATGTCAGTGCGGCCTTTGCCTTTGAAAGTAACCGCGAATTCAACTTCACCGTCTGCGTCGCCTTTACCAGTACCCCAGCCATTAACATCACCCGCGCCGTTGCCGTAGCCAGTGCCATAAGCGTTGGAAGCGGCAGTACCGTTGCCTGCGCCGTTACCGGTAGCAGAACCGTTATCAAAGCCGTCGAAGAACTCAGCGGAGGCCGCGCCAGACAAAGCGATCAGGGCAGCGAAAGCGATAGCTTGCAGTTTCATAATGTGCATCTCCTAGCAAATTTGTATGTTGTCAAATATTAGAGAATTCTAATATTATAGTTTTCTAATGTAAAGGGCTTTTTTTGCCATCAGAGCACTTTGGGTCAATCTGCATAAAGGTACCAAACCCACCGCAGGATTTTGTGAACAGCTTTGATGTATCAGGCTAATCCAGCATTTACCCATCCTGAAATCCCCCCTGTTTCAGACCGCCGATTTCCGGGGAAGAATCCCAATAGAATCCCGGAGCTTTTCCTCCGCAAAATCATACTCCCCCAGCATGTTGATATGCGCCCATGTCATCGGTGAATGGGTGGCGACTGTTTGCAGCAGGTTTTCCCGGGCTTCCGGGTCAGTGAGTTTTTCCAGTTGCCGCTCCAGGTACAGGTAGTTTCAGCAGATGATGCTGTTCTTGATCAGCCGGTTGCAGCCTTCCGCAATTTCCTGTTCTTCCTTTTCAGCCTGTGTGTATTCATGTGGGTTGCCAACGGCCACCGCACGGGCAAAGCGGTTGGAGAGTTCCACCTTGTTGAGCTGTTTTTCAGTCGCCTGGCGGAGTTCAACGTCATTGACATAGCGCAGGATGAACAGGGATTTGATGATCTGGCCGAAGGCTTTCAGGGTCTGGTACAGCGCATGTTGGCGGGAATAGGAATTGAGCCGCCGGAAAATGTCGGACGCGGTATTTTCCTTGAGCTTGATGGTGGCGGCCAGGCGCAGCAGGTCATCCCAGTTCTCCCGGATCAAGGCGGCATGGATGGTTTTTTCCGGGCTGATCTTCCATTCCGGGTCTGCCCGGTTTTTGGGGCGGAAGATGTACAGCGTTTGCTTGCCAAGCCCCTTGATGCGCGGGGCAAACGAGAAACCCAGCAGGTGGGTCAGGCCAAAAATGACTTCGGTGTAGCCGTGCGTATCGGTGGAATGGATGTCGCTTTTCACCACATCATTGTGCATCAGCCCATCAATCACATACGCACTTTCCCGGTCAGAGGCACTGATCACCAGGGAGTGCCACAGGAAGTGGCGTTCATCCACGAAGGTGTAGGCGCTTACCCCCTGGCCTTGCCCAAAATATTTGAAGGAGGCTCATTATGTGTTTCGGGGTCTTGCCGAATGCCCCTTGAAATTGGCAACGACCTCCCCCAACTGATAACCATCCGATAAGCCAGAATAGGGAAGCCGGTGGGGAGTTTGATCAGCATAGCCAGCCTGACCAGTGATGAAGCCTGCTACCAGCAAGTCCGCGCGTTGCACTGGCCTGATGGGGTGGTGTGCCCGCATTGCGGTTCACGGGAAACCATCCGCCGGGGCAAAGATGACCGGCAGCCGGAACGGCAACGCTACCAGTGCAAAGGTTGCAACAAGCGTTTTGATGACCTGACGGGGACGGTGTTTGAGGGGCATCATCAGCCGCTGAAGGTATGGATATTATGCCTGTACCTGATGCCGCTGAACCTGTCCAACCAGCAAATCGCCCACGAACTGGGATTGAACAAAGACGATGTGCAGGCCATGACGGGCCAGTTACGGCAGGGTATTGAGAAAAAAAACACCGGTAAGCCTGTCTGGGAATGTTGAATTGGATGAAGTTTACGTCAAAGCTGGGCATAAGGGACACCCGGCAGCCGTTATGCGTGCAGGCCGCAAGGGGCGGTGCCGGGGGCTGAAAGGCGCACCGGGGCGCGGCACGCTGGAGAAAGACAAACCGCCCATCTTTGGCATGATCCAACGCTCTGGGGAGGTAGTGATCCGTATGTTGGCGAACGTCAAACAGGCCACGATCAAGCCCCTGATACTGGAAGCCGTGGCGGCTGGCACGCTGGTGTATACCGACGAGTACAGCATTTACAGCCAGTTGGAAGAGTGGGGTTACGATCATAAGACAGTCAACCACGGCGCGGGTGAATATGCCCGTGATGAGGATGGCGACGGTTTCCATGAAGTCCACGTCAACACCATGGAAGGTTTTGGCTCTATGTGAATCGTAGTGGGTAGATTATCCTAAGGGTATGAACAGCGACACACTATTTGGAATGGCCTTGGGGCTGACCTCACCTTGGCAGGTGGACAGCATCGACTTCAGCGGGACGGAAGGACGCCAGGAATTGCACATCCGTATCAGCTTCGCGCGTGGCAGCCGTTTTGCCGACCAAAGCGGGGAACCTTGCCCGGTGCATGACACGGTGGAGCGGCGTTGGCAGCACCTGAACTTCTTTGAGCATACCTGTTACCTGCATTGCCGTGTCCCGCGCATCCGCACCGGATCGGGTCAGGTTGAGACGGTTGCCGTCCCCTGGGCGCGTCCCGGAAGTGGCTTCACGCTGCTGTTTGAGGCGCTGGCCATGGCACTGATCGAACGGGAGATGCCGGTCAACCGGGTGGCGGAACTGATGCGGGTCAACCCGCAACGCATCTGGACGGTGTTCAACCACTGGGTTTGTGAAGGCCGCCAGCAGGATGACCCGTCCGGCATCACCCGGCTGGGGGTGGACGAGACCTCCACCCGCAAAGGGCACAACTACATCACCGTGGGGGTTGACCTGGATGCCCGCCGCGTCGCCCATGCCACCGAAGGCAAGGGCAAGGAAACGCTGTCCCAGATCCAGAAACACCTAGCCAGCCATGAGGTGAAACCGTCACAAATCACCGATGTCAGCATTGACCTGTCGCCTGCATTCATTGCCGGAGTAGGGAAGCCTTCCCGGATGCCGCCATCACCTTTGACCATTTCCACGTCACCCAGTTGCTGAACAAGGCCATGGACAAGGTGCGCAAGCTGGAGCGCAAGGAACATGCCGACCTCAAAGGCCACAAGTACACCTTCCTGAAAAACTACGATAACCTGTCAGAACAGCAGGAGCAGTCACTGGCAGCGTTCATCACCCTCTACCCCACGCTGGGTACTGCCCACCGTCTCAAGGTGCTGTTCAACGACCTGTGGACAATGCCCGACAGGAAAACGGCGGAAGCCTTCCTGCAACAATGGTGTGATGAGGTGGATTCTGCTGGCATCCCGGCCTTCCAGACGTTTGCCAACACCGTCCGGGCGCACTGGTCGGGGATCATCCGGTTCGTTGAATCACACATCTCCAACGGCATCCTCGAAGGCATCAACCACAAAATACAGTTGGCCAAACGGCGGGCGCGGGGGTTCCGCAATACCCACAACCTCATCAACATGGTTTACTTCCTGTGCGGCAAACTGGAGTTCAGTTACCCACGGTATTCCACATAGAGCCAAGGTTTTTGGTCGCTGCTACGTTCATGGTTACGCCCGCACCGGGGCATTTCCCAGGAAAAACTGCCGTGTTACCTCGCCTTCTTCGAGTGCCTGCACAACATCAGGAAACGCGGACAAGCTGCTCTACATTCCTTGTTGTCCCTGCTGATGGGCTAAGACCCTGAAACACATAATGAGCCTTGAAGGAACGGCTGGCGTGCAGGGATTCACCCCGCACCTCAAATTTCTGACCATCGCTGGCGGTATGGAGCTGGTCAGCATCGCGCCGGTATCGGTTGGGCAGTTCCATCCGGTCTATTGCCTTCAACACCCTGTCATTGGCGGCACGGACATTCTCCAGCGAGAAACGCCAGTTCACCGCATGTTCCAGCTCATTCTCTGTCATGCGTGAGGAAATCCGCGCCATTTTGCGGATGCCGATCCCATAGCCCAAGTCCATAATCCCTGCCAGTAACGCAGGCCGGGAAACGGTTTGCGTGATATGGGTTTGTTGCCAGTGCTCAAAAGCCTTGAGCGTGCCGCAATGCCGGTTAACCGTATCCAGCACCTGGGCCAGCGGCACATCATGCCGTTGCGGGAACCATTCCTGTAAGGGGTCAGTTTCACTGGCGTCCAGCGCCGGGGTCTTGATATGGAAAGTGCCATCAGACCGGAAGCTCAGGTGAGGGTTATCACTGGCGGCGGCATTGGTTTCCTGGTACTGCCGGAACAACGCTGCATCCAGTGTTTTGAGGACTGGCTCAGGATCAGCCAGTTCAATCAGCCCGGCACGTTCCAGCAGTTTCGGCTTATCCCGCTCCCAACGTTCCTTGTCGATCAGGTAGCTGTCCATCGGACGGTATTTGTAGGAGTGCCGGAGGTTGAGATGGCCGGATTTGATAGCTGCGGCCACCTGCTGGAACAGAAACACCTTGTACAGGGAGATTTTGAAGGTGCCACCCTCCCTGACCACGGCTTTCAGCTCATCAGCATCCAGGAAATCCGTTGGTGCTTTATCGGTGATGGCCCCGTCCTTGCTTTTGAAATACCCAATGGTTTCCATTAGCGGGCCGGTCTGGCCGACAGGTTCAAACGTCAGGGCTTTCAGGATCGGGCTAAGGCGGTTTTGCAGTTTCACTGAATGCTTTTCCAGAATGCCATGCCAGATTTCGGATTGCCCGGCCTGTTGCAACCCTTCCTTCAGTTGTTCAAAGGATTCGGTCTTGCCCTGCTCCAGCAAGGCTTTAATCCGGGTTACTTTCTCGGTATCAGACAGGAAAGCGTCGCCGGTTAAACCACGCAGTTCCCGGAGCAAGCCAAAGACAGAACTGTCCAGTTCATCAACGGCGGCCTTGATCTGCTGGTTCTGTGTTTTGCGTTGTTCAAGTAGGTGGTCTTTATGTTCGCGGGTGACCATGCTCTGGAAGGCTGCCATCACACTGAGGAATATATCCACCAGATTATCCTGGATGCGGAAGAACTGGTGGGCGATGAAAGCGGTGGCATGAATGTAACGGTCAGCTTCTGAGCGCTGTTGTAGCTGGAACATCCGTGACCTGATGACGTTACCGGCATAGTAATGGATGCCTGCATAGCCGAGGTTGAGGATGGATAAGATACTATCCAATTGCCGATAGAGTTCTGATAACGCCTCAAAATCGGCAACGGACGCTTTCACCCTTGAAGGTTTTGTGGACTGGGAGATCTTTTTGAGTAACGTCAGACGGTACTGGTTTTGGCCATCTGGGGCAGTAAACAGAGCGTCCAATAGTTGGCGTGCCTCATTACCCAAACGGTTCCCCATCAACGCAACCAGGTTGGATTTCTGTGTTTGCAAACCAGCCCTGATCAAGTCCGATAAGGTTCGTGTACGCGGCATTTGTATGTGCTTCTGAACAAGAAAATCGGCACAACGGTCAAAGATCAGTTTTGGTTTTAGGTAGGTCTCTGCCATGGTGGCGATTTCAGTGGCAAGAAGTGACTCGGCTTTGTTGTCAAAAGGACTGAAGCCATAAATTCCAGTATGGTCCTTTGGTGGCGTAGCCGGGTTGTTTCCGTGTAATCACTGGAATTGAATGCCCCGCCGTCCAGGCCAAGCTGGCGTGCTACTGCATCAACATCCCGTTGTACAAAATCTTGTGGCAGGAAAAACCGTTTTGTGGCCTTGAAATAACCGCAGAGCAGAAGAAAACCTATCTGGCTGCTGGGTGTACGCAAGGTTCTGGCAACCTCAAGCAGCGCACCGGGGAAACTGAAAAATTGCTTACGCTGCCTGTAGTCAAACAGTGGGGGCTTATCAAACGCTTCTTGTGCGCTAGCGGTGAGAATACACATCCGGGACATAGTGTTCTCCGTAACAGTTGTTCTCAAAACCTTCGTTTTAGGGATAGGTCATGCCACACCCCCAAAGGCCGGTGATTCCCGCTAAATCATAGCCGTTATCCTTGTCCCGAAACCTTTGTTCCTTTACATTCAAGGAAGCCCCATTAAAGGACAGATTGCCATGCTGATTGGTTATGCCAGAGTCTCGACCATAGACCAAGGTGATTTACCTCAAAGACATTACCCAAAAACAGGGCGAATCAGAATGTCCCATTTTGGTAAAGCAGCATTTCTTTCCAGCCTCGCCTCAACAGCCTCCATAGCTTTTTTGCTGAGGGTCACACCCTTCTCATAAACCTTGCGACTGAATTCGACCATGGGGTTGATGCCTTTCCAGGTCATGGTTTTTGCCCATTCCAGCAGGGTTTCGGCATCCTTGAGCTGGGTGCCGTTCCAGTGTTGTTCCAGAATCCCCCAGCAGCGTTCAATCGGGTTGTACTTGCTGTGGTAAGGCGGGTAGTACAGCAGGTGGACTGTCTTACCGGTATGGTTGGCGAATTCCACCATGCGCTTGAGGAATTGCGTCCTGATCCCGCTGCTTTCCGGGCCATTGTCCGCTTTGATCTGGATGCACTGGCAGAGGCGTCCTTGTCAGCAGAAGGCATCTGTTCCCATACCCGGCACAGGGAATCCACGATGAAGTCACTGGTTTTGCTGGAACTGCCGAAGGTCAGGTAAACCTGCCCACTGTCCTCATCCAGTACGCCAAAAGGGATGTATTTCTCTTTGCAGCCCATCTCATGGTCAGCGGCTTTATTGTCACCCCGTGTTTTCCCGCCCCGTGAGTAGTCACCGATGTTGACGGTCGCCTTGCAGTCCATGCTCAGGCGTTTGACCGCCCCATCGGCAAACTGCCCATCGTTGGCCTGGATATTGGCGAAGATGGCGTCGGTTTCTGGAATTTTTTTGCGGCTTGGCTTTCTCCACCTTGCGCAGGCGGTAGCCATTCCGGTTGAGTATCCGCGCCATGGTGCTGGGGCGGGCACTTGTCCACCGCTGAAACCCATGGCCTGTAACTGCCGGATGGCTTCCGCCGCCGTCAGGCGGGTGTAGGCGATGCTGCTGCGGAATGTCGGGTCTTGCTGGCTATGTGCTTCCGCCAGCGCCAGCAAGGCGGCTGCCGCTTCCGGCTGGGTTTCCTCCCAGCGCTTCTGGCCACAATACGCCGCCTGCGCACCCACGCAAACCATGCCGCTGCGCTGTTCCTCCAAACCCAACTGCACCCCCTCCCGACCCCAGCCAAAACACCTTTCAGTCTGGCGGGCGTTGCCTGCACAATATTTCCGGCTCATGTCCGCCTGGAACGCACGGCGGGTGCTGCCAGACATTTTCGAGGCCGCCAGTTTCAGGTCGGCTATCTGGGATTCACTCAGGATCGGGTTAGCTGTTTGGGGTTCGGGGGGCATGGGGATAGGGACTCCGCTTGTCGATAAGACAAGTGTAGCCATTGCGGGGGAATCTTTCAGGGAAATCCCCTTAAAGATGTTGCGCTTATCCGTTCCGGTTTTGTTGAGGCTGATTTTTGGTTGATCCGGCGCGGGTCACTGGAAACCATCGGGCAACCCACCAAAACCTATTCCCCTTATCATATCGGTGTCAGGGTTGAGCAAACCGGGCTTATACTGCCTGACTATTTGTTTTACGTGTTCATGCACTTGCACCAGTCCGGGCAGTGGCGGGTGTTGGCACATGGCACGTTGGAACTGGTGCATATCCGCACCGAAGACGTGCGCAATATTGCGCTAACAGCGTAATGGTGAGGGGCTAACGCCCCTCTCCCTTTTGAGGATCGGTAATGGAAATCAAGATACCCAGTATCCAGGAACAGCAGCGGTTTATCTTTGAACAGGGGACTAGGGAGGCAATCCGCCAGCTTGAGGAGAACCTAAACGCGCCCGTGGTGCAGGATTTGGGGATCGACGAAAGCCAGTACAGTAATGCACACCTGTTGTCAGAAGACCGCTGGGAAGCCCCACACCCGGATATTGTGTATGCCTACATTGAGCAGTTTAAACGCCATTCTGAGTACAAGAGTGATAAGGCGGTTGCCCAGTGGTTGGGGATGCGGGGCAATAATGCCGAGCGTAACTTGAGGGCATTCAAGACGGGGGAAAGCAAGCCGCCGTATGGGATTTGGCGGCGGTTGCTGGTGGCTACCGGGAGAGCGCCACAGGAGATTATTCCCGTGATTGCGTTCATGCGCTGAGGGTAGGCGGAGCAACTGACTTCTTATCAGTTGCTCCGAATTTGGTTAATTTTTAATCTTCATCATAAGTTCATACGGCAACAAGGGCTTAGGGCAGTTGCCCACAGGATTATTCACGGATTCTGGGGATAAACGTTGTAGGTGAAATGTAACGTAGCTATTGCTTGTTGGTGGGCTTTGCCTTGCTGCTTTTGGGGGTGTCAGGTGCTGCTGGGGTGAGGGTTGCCAGCAATGCCGCGTTCTGTACCCGCAGTGCTTCCAGTTCCCCGCGTAATCCCGCTGCATCCTCCCGGCTGGTGCTGGCGGCCTGTAGCACCTGTTCTTTTTCCGCTTGTGCCTTGTCGAGGCGTTCCCCTAGCTGTTGGATCTCGCGGGCATGGCGTTCTTGGTCTACCTGTTGCTGTTGGTGCAGGCTGGCAAGCTGGGTTTGTGCCTGGTCGAGTTGGGCTTGCAGGCGCACGGCTTCCGCCGTTTGGGTTTTCAGGGTATCGCTGGTGTGGCTGAGGTTAGTTTGCAGGGCTTGCACCTCGCTGGTGTGGCGTTCTTGCAGAGCTTGCGTTTCTTGGGTGTGCCGCTGGCGTTGCGCGGTGTTTTCGGCATGAGCATGTTGCAGTTCCGCTTTGAGGTCGTCGGCGCGTTTGGTGGTTTCTTCTGCCCGTGCTTCGGTGGTGGCAAGCTGGCGGCTCTTGCTGGCGTTTTCTTGCCGCAGGGTTTCAATGGTAGTGCTGGCAGCCTGTAGGTCTTGGGTAGCTTGCAGGTGCTGGGCTTGCAGAGTTTCCAGTTCAACGCTCAGTTGATCGGCTAGTTCAGTGGCTTCTTGTTGTGCGGTTTCAAGCTGGACGCGGGTAGCTTCCAGTGCTTCGCGTTCGCTGCTCAGGCGGGCGTTGGCCTTGTCCAGCGCCACTGCCCAGATTTCCGCGCCGATCTCGTCCAGGCGGCTGGTGATGGCTTCCGGGGCCGGTTCGCGCATGGGCGTAGTGGTGGCCTGTTGTTTGGCCTTCCATTCGTTCATGGCTTCGGAAATGGTGGTGAAGGAGCCACCGCCAAGGGCTTTACGCACGTTGGCAAGCGTGGGGGATTCGCCGGACTCAGCGAGCTGGTCGGCGGCGTGGAAGATTTGCTCTTTGGTGAGTGCCATCGGGGAAGCTCCTTTGTAGTATGTAATAAATTGTATGATACAACATGTTTTTACAATGGGCAATCAAGGCAGGATTGTAGCGTTTGGGTAGGGGCATGTTGGTCAATGAATAGCCTGATGTTAATGTCTGCCTCCCTACAACAAACACAAGGAACAAGAGCAAATGAATATCACGAATGCACTCGACAAAGCCTACGCTGACAAGTCCCTGAATGAACTGCTGGCATCACCTGTTGACGCGCTCAAGGGTGTATCAGAGGGGGATGCGGTTGCACTGAAACAGGCATTCAACATCACCACCATCGGCGACTTGGCGAACTGCAAGTATTTCCACTGGGCGCAGGCTATCCAGACGCTGGCAGCGACTGAGAAAGCGTAAGGCTGAAAAAAAGGCAACCCCTGGATGGGGTTGCCTATAAGGTCAGGTCTGGGGGATCGTCTACCCCACGAAACTTAGCCACCAACCGGGATGCCTTGCAACATTCCCCGACCGGCGGCCAGTTTGGCACCAGGGGTTAGGCTGCGTCACCTGCATCCGGGGCTGCTTCTGCTTCAGGTGCTGCCTCATCGGCGGTGGACTCAACGGCCTCTTCCGCTGATGCCTCCACTGCTTCTGTTGCCTCGTTGGCTTCTTCTGCTGCCGGTTCTTCCCCTGTTGCCGCTTCGGCGGTTTCCTCGGCTGGCGTTTCCTCCGCTGCTGCCTCTACCGGGGTTTCGGCTTCCTCTGCACCTGCTGCTTCCATTGCGGCAGTTTCTTCACTGGCTGGGGTTTCTGGCATGTCGTTCTCTTCCATAAGATCCTCTCTATACGCTTGGTGGGTGATGCGGGCGGGGTCTCGGCGCACTTCTTTGGCGGCTCCGGCAACCTGCTTCCGCCCGCTGGCTGGCAAGGTTGCCAGTGGAGTATAGGCGGAAAAAACAAGACAACAGGCCCGAAATTGTTAGAATCCGCAACGGGCGCAAGGCCGTACAAAATCCAGACAATAACCAGCCTGATAAGGAACAAAAATCATGCAGTTACCACGGCGCGGGAAAACCCGCCAGCCGCAGCTTGAGCCATTGGTTTGGTACTTTTCCACCCTGCGCTGGTTGCCGTTGTGGGTGTTCAGCATGGCGGGCGTTGCCGACTGTTTGGCGCAACTGCACAGCGGTGGGGAGATCCGCTGGCTGTTCCCGCTAGTCTGTACGGTGTGGGGGCTGTTGTTGTTCCGCTATGGTTGCCTGCTGGTGCGTTGCCAAACCAGCCGACCGGAACCCAAACAGAATAATGCAGCAAGGTAAACCGTTACAGGTGGCTGACCACATCGTTCAAGCCTTACCCTTACGCGGCTTTTTCGGCAGTTCCCCGCCTGCCAATGGCATGGGGATTTGGTCACTCTGGATGAATTCGATTTTAAGATGGGTAATCTTACGGCTGGTCTTGATCCGGGTGATGTCCATGTGGATGCTGGCTTTTTCCCGCAGTTCCCGTTCCGCAATCACCAGCACCTGACGGTTGAAGCTTTCCCATTTGTAACTGGGTGGGACACCCAGCATTTCCCGCAATTCCTCCACTGATGGGGTAAACCAGCCGACAAACAACCCGCCGGTTTCTTTCTTGTCCTTCGCCCATGACACCAGCAATTCATAAAACCGCCATGTATAGGAGCTGGAAAAATCCACCGCATTTTTCAGCGGGTAACTGGAAAACTTTTCCTTCAAACCCATCAGGTAAGGCACGACCAGCGGGTTGAAGACGCAGAGAATCCGGCCTTCATCTTCCATATAATCTGCCTTGCTCATCAGGGTGAACTCAATGCGGCCTTTCTTACCATTGAGGCGGTCGACAGTAATCACTGTCCGCATCAGCCCATGTATGGCGCTGGCAAGGTCACGGTAAGCAATTTTGTCAGATACCTGAAAAGCCTTGGCGTAATCCAGCGCTTTCAGCTCGATTTCCTGCACATTATCGTTGCGCATAGGATTAAGCTTGCTAATCATCGCTTCCATGCAGCGTTTCTCAACCAAGCCAAATCGGTAATAGGCACGGCTCAGCGCGTGTTGCTTGGTGACAGTGTTATCAAGCAGGTTATGCAACGGGTCAGCATCCGCCGCTATATTGCTGTTTTGGCTCTTCCGTTCCAGGTTCGCCTTGATACGCTCCATGGTTGCAAGCAAGCTGTTGTCCATACTATTCCATCCTTAAAACCATATAGTCAGGCTAGCATGTCCTTTTAGTAAAAACCATAAATAAATAAGTATGTCGTTTAACCATCAAAATATGGTTTTAACACCATCAAAACATGTCTTTTAACCATCAAAATATGTCTTTTAGGTCTGTAAGTATACTGATTTTAAAGGTAAATTTGACCTTAGAAACAAGAAGAAACAAGAAGAAACAAGAAGAAACAAGAAGAAACAAGAAGAAACAAGAAGAAACAAGAAAACAGCGCGTTTGCCTGTGGAAAAGAAGCCAGCCAGCGGGGGAGGTGGAACCCAGCAGGCTGGCCAACTGTGGTGCTTGCGGACTTTGGAGGAGTCATTTAAGACGCAAGCAGGCCAAGTATAACAGGCTTGACAAGTGGTTTTGGTTAACAATCGTTCAGCAACAATTCACCACGCCTGCCAGATGATGCAGTTTGCCACGACAATACAAGGAGGGTTGGGCATGGGCTTTTTGACTGTCAGCCAAGCGGCTGAAAACATTGCCGGGTTGGCACGCCAACGGCTGGGGAAACCGCCAAAAGGTGCGGCGGTGCAGGTAACGGACACATCCGGGACTGGCTTGGTCAGCGTGACGTGGCGCGACCAGGGCGGTTACCCGCTGTTTGCGGTCAACGTCGACCTGCAAGGGGTTCCTGCCACCCGCCAACAGTTACAGCAGGCATTGGACGCAACCCCGGCCAACCTCACTTGGCGGTGACGCATTTCAGGTTCAGGTTGGCCGGGTCAGGTGGCGGGCAGCGGATTTCAGCGCTGACGGAAAACACCCCGCCCTGCTCCGGCCTGAACGCGAACATTTGCGCATAGCGCTTGCTATGGGTACGGGCAGATTCCGCCCGCAAGGCCACCTCACCGCCGCCGGGCAGATGGTTGGACAGCAGCTCGGCAATTTCTTCCACCATTCGCGTCAGGGTGGCCTCATCCAGGCACCTGCGCTCAGGCATGGGCTGGCCCCCCCGGCGCGGATAATGGCTGGCCGCCGCCGGTGGCTTCCCTGGTAACGGGCACGCCGCCCGACAAGCGCAAGATGGCCCGGTAAATCAGTGCGTCCGCCAGATAGTTGTGGCTGTCCAGCAGGCGCTGGTGCGCCTCATGCAATAGCGTAAGGGCATCCTCAAGGTCTTGCTGCGTGGGTTGTCCTGCCATCCATGCCCTCCCGTGATGTGTTTGAATGTTGTTGTTATCAAGCAGATAAGGGTCAACATTAAAGCAGTTTCTGGGGGGTGTAAAGGGTGGCGTGGGTTGATTTTGCGCAATAACAGGAAGATGGCAGGCCACCATCCATGGGAGCCTGCCAGGGTACTGTTGTAGTAATGGCAACCGCCGCCAGCATAATCCTTTGCCGGGGTGGTTGCTGCGTTTACCGATAAAGGGCTGTCCTGGCTGGTGCGCCGGAGCCGTCAGGCAGGCAAGCGATGGAAAGTGGTCAGAAAGGTGCTTGCCTGTCCTCCTCCAGACCAGCTTACCCAGGGGATAGGCTCTCCCCCTGCTGCGCTTATTGTTGGTCATTCCTTGGTCTGGAAACCTGAATGTAGCCTGAACAGGGTGGAATGCAAGCGAATAGGTGTTAATCGGTTAAACATTACCCAATACTCCAGAAACCCTGCTTGCAGGCCGTGCAGCGGTAATGCAGCCGTCTGCTGGCCATGGACAGCAAGCATTGCCACCATGCCAGACACTGGCGGCGGCTCACAGCCCCACAATGGGGGCAGGTGGCGACGTTGGTCTTGATCATGCCACTTCCCCTTCTTGCAGCAGGCGTTCCAGCCCCCTCACCCGCTGGAGCAGCGCCAGATGCTCCCGGTTGGCTTCCGCCAGTTTGCGCTGGGTTTCCAGCAATGCCTGCAACAGCGCGATGGTTTGCGCCTGTTCACCGCTGGCCTGCTGTTTGATGGTCATGTTGTTCATGTTTGGTCTGTTCCCGCCAAGTATGGGTTGTCAGGTATCCAGCTCCCGCAAAAAGGGCATCTGTCACGCAGATGCCACTGGGGGGGCTTCCAGCGGTATGAGGGCGCATCCGCCGGGAAAGTGCCGGAGAAAATTTAAATTTATTAATTGATATAATTTTATTATAGCAAGCCGGAACTGGTCAATATTTAATCTTTCGCCTGTTGGCATAACTATCATCATTAACTGGTTAGCTTGTTTTTTATTCACTCCGGATTCAGGCGGTTAGCTTGATAATACGCCGCTTCCAAATCAAAGCCTTTATCTGGCAGGTGGCGGCGCATGGAGGGGAAGTGCCGCGCCTGGACTGCTGCCCGGTGGGAAACCGCCGGGGTTTTTTATGGTCGGCCTCGGACGGGAAGCACCAGGATCAGCCGCTGACCAGTGTCAACATGAGCAAGACAGCAGCCGCCACAGCCACGCTAATGGTTAGTTTGATGTCGTATGTCATGTTGCCCCCTTCTTGTTGCTTGTATTTGCCCCTGCCTGATCAAACCTGTTGGTGCGTATTGGTTGTTGGCTGGCAGGATGCCATATAATCATAAAATTAATTTATTATTTCAATATATTTATATTATTGAATGCATTTATGGTTAATGTTGGATAAGCCCGTGTCCCATCCGACGCCCTAAACCTGATGTTGACGCTTATTTTTTATTCATATAGTCTTGGTGAGTGACTGACATAAGCACTCACTCAGAGATTTTCCAGGCTCTTACGCCCATCATAAAAAAACAGGATTTTCCACTTAACTGATCATGGTTCGGCTCTGTTTTTGACAGGGTTTGAAAAAAGCACTGCCAAAGGTGCTTTTTTTTGCCAACGATGCCAACAGTAACCCTCATAGCAAGTTATCCCTTTACCATCATGGCTAGTCAAACTATATAACTAGTGGTGTGTTGCCGTGGCGTGGGAGTAGGTGTAGAGGGAGCGTGTTGTTAAGTTAACGGCATGGCTACGGCAATACACCATAATGTGTCCCAATATGGGTGTTTTTACCCAAACTGACAAACCGGACTATTCCAATAGTGGATTTATTCCTCAGCCTCCCCCCCTGCCCTTCAAACCCTGCTTCACGCTGGTGGCGCATTGCCACAATGGTGACGGTATCCGCTGCAATGTCCACCCGGTACAGCACCACATAGCCGTCCTGCCCAAAGCTGATGACCAGCTCCCGGAACTCAGCCGGTAAATACTCTTCCGGGCAAGGCCGCCCCACCAGTGGAAAGGTGGCGAGCTGGTCAATGGCGCTGGTGATGCGTTCCGCTGCCCGTTGCGCCGCCCGTGGGTTCTTTTCCGCGATGAATTCCCGTAGCCGGATCAGATCGTTCCAGGCGCGGCGGGTAACGTTTATTTGTGGCACTGTGGGGCTTCCTTCTCGTTGTCGGTTCCCCATGTGCTGATCCAGCTTTTTGCCTCGGCCCAGGTGACGTGTAAACCGTCTTGCTGGTAGTCCTCCCATGAAGCCAACGCATCCGCGTAGAAGGCCGCCTTGCGCTCTTCCTGTTCAATGTAACGGTTGATTGCTTCCACCATCAGCCAGTGAGGTGTACGCCGCTTGTTATCGGCCAGACGCCGCAGGCGGGTACTCATGTCATCGCTTAACTTTACGGATGTGGTCGCCATCGTGTTTGCTCCAGTGTTTAAAGGTAACACCTAGTAATAACTCTTAGTTGAGCATAGCGCAGGTGAGAGAAACGCCGCAATAACAGCACATCGCTGGAGCTTGCCGATGTTTCTGGATTCCTCCCAACAACGGCAGGAGTTTGAAGCCCAAAGGAACGAAAACCTACGCTAATCCAGTTCCGCTGGACTTCAAACTCTTGCTACGCTCAAGCCCATGAACATCAACCCACCTACCCCAACTGACACCACCACTTTCAATGACGTGGTGCAGCTCATCCAGTCTGCCCGCCAGCAGGCATACAAGACCGCCAATACTACCCTGCTCCACCTGTACTGGCAGATTGGGGAAATCATCAGCCAGAAGCTGGCCAGCGCCGAATGGGGTGATGCGGTAGTGGAGCAGCTCGCCCAGCACATTGCCAGAATCCAGCCAGGCATACGCGGCTTTACCCGCCGCAACCTGTTCAGGATGCGCCAGTTCTATGAAACCTACCGGGATGATGACAAAGCCAGGGCGCTGGCGCTGCAACTGCCGTGGACACATAACCTGATCGTCATGGGGCAAGCCAAGCGCGAGGAGGAACGGGAGTTTTACCTGACCCTTGCCATTCGTGAGCAGTGGAGCAAGCGCG
>NZ_JH651382.1:0-2586 GCF_000260135.1 Thiothrix nivea DSM 5205
TAAAGCCTCTCCTTGGCTATCGGAAATGACTAACTTTTACCGCTATCCATCACGTTTGCAATGCCGGGGAAAACAAGACCCTGAAACGCATATTGAGCCACAAAAAAATACTAACACCTTTAGAGATACCTGATTTAATAGTTGTTTTAGACCAATACATTATTTTCATACACTAGAAGTTGAGAATACACTCTTCGACTCATGGGCTAAAGGGATAACAGGAGAAGCATATATACTGATAGACTCCAAAGAGAGTACCTTATTATTATTTATCCTCATACTATACTGTTTCAAAGCTCCAGAACCATCAATTAGCGATAGCTTTTTCATCAAAGAATATCTAAAACGACATGACTTCAAACCTTCTTATAAAGTCATTTCTAAAGAGATATTAAAAAGAACTTCTAACGAGTGTGTCGACGACGGACGCGGTGACAGCCCGCGACTCTGAACAACTTACTCCCCGCCGCGCCCGTCACACGAGACGTTAGCATTTTAAGAAAGACACCATCATGCAGATCGAAAATTTAATTAATAATGCAAAATTTACTATTTTGCTTGGTAAAAATGGCTCTGGGAAAAGCACATTATTACGAAAAATTGATTCTCTACCTCAATTTAATACAAAGTATATTTCTCCTGAACGAGGAGGAACTTTAAAATATGATCCAAATGTGGAACTAAATATTTCTAATAATGAACAATGGCTTATCCAAGATAGAAGAAAAAATAGGACAGAGTACTTTCGCCAGCAAAGTAGTGCACAGTTCAGAAATTTAGAAGTAATGGTTTTGCGTGAAATTGAAAAAGACTTGGAGAAACGACAAAATCAAAGTTACACCTTTGACTTAACAATAAGCCAAATTAACAATCTCTTGCCAAAAATAAATATAGAAAGAGCAGACAGAGGGTTTCAAATAAAAAATAATCAAGGTCAAAAACTTGAAGAAGATCAAATTTCTAGTGGCGAGGCAGAATTAATAGCCTTAAGTATTGAAGTTCTGGTTTTTTCAAGATCAGACCAAAATAATAAATTACTATTAATGGATGAGCCGGATGTCCATTTACATCCTGACCTTCAACAGCGTTTTATAGAGTTTATCGAAAAAGTAGCAATAGAGTTTGACTTTAAAATTGTCATTGCTACACATAGCACAGCAATTTTAGGTGCTTTTACTAAAGATGCTGATTTACAAATTATCCCCATATCAGATAAATCACAAATAGAATATTCTCACTTCCGATACGATCCTATATGTCATGAAATATTACCTGTATTTGGAGCACACCCGTTATCTAGTCACTTTAATAAAACCCCTGTTCTATTAGTAGAAGGAGAGGATGATAAGCGAGTTTTTGAACAAGTAATGAGAAGCGCTCAAGGTTTCATCAAGTTTTCACCATGTGTTGTTGGTACAGTAACTGAAATGACAAAATGGGAAGAATGGCTTAATAAATTTTTACCATCTATATATGACAACCCCAAAGGATATTCCATTAGAGATTTAGACAGCAGCGCAACTCCAGAAATTAATAACATTGGTTGTGTAATAAGAACTAGACTTAACTGCTATGCAATAGAAAATTTATTACTAACAAAAGAGTGTTTAACCATTCATGGCTTTACTGAATCTAGCTTTATTGGAAAAGCGAACCAATGGATTCAAATAAATCAAAATCATCAAACGACACCATTAATCACTTTTCTTGTAAATAACTTTAGCCAAAGAAGAACTTTAAAAATTAAAGATATTAGAAATATTATCATAGCATTACTTGGCACTACTAAACCTTGGGAAGTTCTTGTTGGTCAATTGATAGCAAATAATATTAATAACAGAGATGGCGATTATCATTCGATCTATACCTATATGGGTTCAAAAGTATTTAATGAATTATTAAGCTAACAAACACATCGACGACGGACGCGGTGACAGCCCGCGACTCCGTTTTGATTACTCCCTGCCGCGCCCGTCATGTTAGACGATAGCGCAGAACCGCTCGCGCGGTCCTGCGCTATCGCGTCGGAGTTGAGCTTCGCTCGCCCGGTTTGATAACCGCCGCGCTCCGCGCTCTGGCTATCAACCCGTTCGAGTGGACGCATTTGCGCCCGCGAGCGACTCCCCCCGGGAGTCACTTCGCAGCCACAAACGCGCCACTCAACTCCGACGCGTTAGACTAATATAAAGTGCCAAATTATGAGTTCAACTGAAGACTTTATAGAAAAAGAAACAAGAGCAGTTGCAAAACTTAGAGAAGATGTATTTGAGTTTCAAGGCTTTGAGCGAGAGTTTCTGCATTTTCAAGAACAAATGCTAAGAGACTATGAAAAATCTTCTAGCTTAAAGCACCCTGTAAATAAAGGTGATGCACGGGAAGACTACTTAAAACAATTTTTATCTAATAACGGACTTATTGCTAAAAAATTGTAAGCGCCGTTAAATCGCCCTACTTGCCCTTGTCAAAAAAGGGACTTTTTTCGCACATTTCTCCAGCGGCACATTCCATGGCAGGAGGGCCTCCCATTTTTCCAGGGTGTCGGCCTGGGCGATATGCTCCAGCAGATAGCGGATATAGGCATACGGT
>NZ_JH651382.1:2686-5599 GCF_000260135.1 Thiothrix nivea DSM 5205
GACTTCAAGGATTCGGTGTTGCTGTTCATCCAGCGGTTTGACGTGCCGTTTGACAACAACCTCGCCGAGCGGGCAGTGCGCCCCGTGAAAGTCAAACTCAAGGTGGCGGGCGGATTCCGGGGCTATCGGTGGTGCCGATGCCTTCTGTGTCATCCGTTCCGTTGGGAAACCAACAAGCTGCAGGGACGGAATCCGTTTGAGTCCCTCAGATCGGTTTTGGCATAGACTGAGTAGTTACAAAAATAAAAGAGTTCGTGAGTCGCGCTGGTGCGCGGGAAACGTTGTCCCAAAGCGCCAATCAGAAATTAAGAATTGGTGGTTGCCTAATCTTCCAGCGTTCTCACAATATATCGTGCCAGTCCAATAAAAGATTAAGAATAGGTGATTGCCCAATCTTCCATAGTTTCAGCGATTCTCCGTGCCAAACCCAATAAATCAAGAATTGGTGGTTACCCAATCTTTCAGGGTTTCCACGATATTTCGTGCCAGCCCAATAAAAGGTTAAGAATGGGTAGTTACCCAATCTTCCATAGTTTCAGCGATTCTCCTTACCAACCCAATAAATCAAGAATTGGTGGTTTGCCAATCTTTCGGGGTTTCCACGGTATTTCGTACTAGCCCAATAAAAGATTAAGAGTTGGTGGTTGCCCAATCTTTCATTGTTTTGACGATATGCCATGCCTGCCCGATAATTTATAAAGGTGAGGTAGCGTCTTTTAAAAAATGACATTGATTATTTGATGATATTTCAAGAGCCAACAAGGTTCTCGACGACGGACGCGGTGACAGCCCGCGACTCCGCACAATTGACTCCCCGCCGCGCCCGTCAGATTTGACGTTGGCGTCTCGATAAATATCAATACAACACGTATCTAATTGTAAATTCTCAATAAGGAATAAATATGTCAATAAATAAGATTATTGCTAGACAAGCCGCTTATTACTCGCAGGATGCTGGAGAATGGGCAAATTCAGCATATGCTTCAGAATATCCTGAAATAACTGCATTATTAAATTTGAACTTGCCTAAACATAATCGCTATGCAGTTTGCAACCTGAGAGGCGGTATTGGAAAATCCACACTGACTTTTAATTTAACATATGATACTAATGATATAATAGCTGTCGATACTTGCCCTCAATCAAATTCCACAGCATTCTTTACAAGAGGGCAACCGGCATCAGGCACAACAATATATGATGCACTGCTTCCATATTTATTGCCTCGCATGTCATTCCCATCAAGAATTGCTCAAAAGATTGAACGATTAAATCCTTATTTTAGTGGCAAAAACGCATATTTTGTGCCTTCTTCAGCAAATTTATATGAATTCCCATCCATTATGGAGTCTGCTTTATCTCAAGCTAGATCTATTCCAGGTGAGTCTGATAAAGCGCGGTCACAAATTCTAAATTCATTTAAGGACTTGCTGGACAGAGAAACAAGAAAATATAACATTTCAAAAGTTATTATTGATACATCACCATTTTTCTCTGGTGCTACTCATTTATCATGGCACGCGGTTGATTCATTAATCGTTCCCGTTCGCACAGATCAACAATCTGTGGACTCACTACAATTATTAATTCATTTATTACGTGATCCATCAAGAACTTTTTTAAGAGCACAAGAAAGTTTAGAATTAAGCCAACCTAAAATACAAATGGTTGTTGTTACTCATTGTGGATGGTCAACCCGAGCGGGAGCTAGAAATGAACCAAACAATCAGACTAAAGTATATTTAGAAAAAGTACATTCATTAGTAGCAAATAATATTGATTTATTTACCACCGACGATCCAGATAATCATGTCGTTCCATTAGATGATTTCTTAGGTTCAGGCCGCATCGCCTCTGCAAATCAAATTCCAATTAAGTGTTTAGAGCCTCAACAAAGCTTTACTATTGAGGGACAACGTGTTGAAGTTAATGCTTCAGTAGAAAAGTGCCAAAAGCAGCTCTCTTTTATTACTAGTAATATTTGGTAAAAGAGCCAACGATTACATCGACGACGGACGCGGTGACAGCCCGCGATCCTTACTTTCTACTCCCTGCCGCGCCCGTCATGTTAGACGTTGGCGTCATATGCGACACACTAAAATTACGCTAATCCATTAAAAATAATGAAATTAATAATAGAATAAAAACGGACTAAAAATGTACATCTGTACAAGTCATGTGATCTTGGCTATAGTAGTACATATGTACTTTATGGTTGAGCAGAATGGATATTACGATAGATACATCGGCACTAATTGCTGTCATTGGCAATGAAAAAGCCAAAGATAAGATCATAAATTTAACAATTGGAGCATCATTAGTTGCACCAATGTCGGTACATTGGGAGATTGGTAATGCTTTTTCAGCAATGTTCAAAAGAAGAGTCATCGAACTGGCAGATGCAGAAAAAGCACTAAAGGTTTATAAATCAATTCCCATCCAATTCATAGATATACCATTAGAGCGCACGTTATATATAACAAAAAACTTTAATATTTATGCTTATGATGCTTACCTTATTCAATGCGCCGAGCAGACGAGTAGTCCATTACTCTCTTTAGATAAAGGCTTAATTAACATTGCCAAACAAATGGGCATTACAGTATTGGAGGTGACAGATGAGACAATATAATTTCACAGAAGCCAGAAAAAATTTTGCTTCGATCCTTGAGACTGCCAAACAAGAAGGCATCATTTGTATCTATAAAAGAAACGGTGAGGCATATTACCTTACTCCTGCAAAAATCAAAAAATCTCCTTTAGACGTTGATGGGATAAACCTAAATCTGACATCCGACCAAATCGTTTCAATAGTACGGGAGAGCAGAGAGAGAAACTATTTTTAAAATAATAAAGAGCCAACAATTATGTCGACGACGGACGCGGTGACAGCCCGCGACTCCGCCCAGCTTA
>NZ_JH651383.1:0-1572 GCF_000260135.1 Thiothrix nivea DSM 5205
CGAAGACAACAGCCCGCCAACAGGATGCCTTACACACCGGCATTGTCAAGGAGCTTCCCTGCGGGACTCCTCCTTGACAATACCGGCGTTTCAGGCAAAGAAGCCAGCATGGGCTGTTGCACCAAAAGGCACAGGAACTGCGCCTTGAGGGTTTTTATTGGATCTTTGCTGGAAAGGGTTGACTGTGGAGACCATATATGACTCGTTATCTGTATTATTTATTATTCTTCGTATTCCCAGGGGTTAAATAGCTCCGCTGTACTCTGCTCCATATCGGATATATTTCTTGTAGCTACTATGCAATTATATGTGAGTCCTGATACAGCTATTAGTCCATCAATGGTAGCCATTGGTCTGCCGATTAATTCTGCTGAACCTTGGATAGAGCCCCAGTTAGTCACAACTTTTAAGTCAATGGGAATAATCCGATTATCAAAACGCTTTTTTAAGTCTTCTTCGAGCCAAATTTTTAGTTTTTTCTTTCTGGTTTGGTCGGGGTCTTTTTGAATGCCTTTTTGTATCTCACCGAATGTCAGTATGCTTAAAAATAAATTGGCTTCATCTTGAGCTTGGAGCCATGAAATCACATTTTTGTTTGGTTCTCTCTTGATCACCTCAGAGATAACGCAGGTATCTAACAGGTAGTTCACAGCTCAATATCTCTCGGCATATCTTTATTTCTTGTGAAATCAAGGTCACTGTCTACCAAAGGAGAGCTTCTTAGAAACATCACCAAATCATCTTTTGGCTTGATAAATTTTGTGTACTCTTCAAATGAAATGATAACAACAGCATTGCTACCATGCTTAGTCACAAACTGGGGTCTGTGGTGCATTGCGCTGTCAACTAATTGACTAAATTTGCTTTTTGCATCTTGGAGTTGCCATGTGTTCTGTTCCATAGCTCTAACCTCAAATTAAACTGGACAGACTAGACAGTATTTTGTTTTCTGTATCTTGTCAAGATGATGGCGAATCTATGTGCAGATAACGCGTCGGAGTTGAGTGGCGCGTTTGTGGCTGCGAAGTGACTCCCGGGGGTAAGCGTTCACGCCCTCTGATAGGCATTGCAGCGATTTTATAGTAAATTCACCCCATCCCAATAACGAGCCATTATCCCCTTGCCAGCCCTAGCCCACCCACTGCCGACCACCCTTGATGAAGCACATCAGCTGATCGTGCGCCAACAGGAACGGATAGCCGGGTTGGAGAAGCAAGCGGCACGGGTAGTGGTGTTGGAACAGCAAGTCGAAACGCTGCAAAAACAGCTCGAAGAACTGGTGGCCAAACTGGGCAGCAGTTCCCGCAACAGCTCCAAACCGCCGTCCTCAGACAGCCCGGAACAACGGGCAGCCCGTCCAAACGCAAGGGGAGTGGCCGCCCGCATGGCGGGCAACCCGGCCATCCACGCCACGAACGGGCGTTATATCCCCCCGAACAAGTGACCCGCACTGAACAGTATTCCCGGAAAGCACCTGCGCTGTGGTGGGGCAGTGGCGGTTGACTGGGAAACCCTTACCGCCATCAGGTCACGGACATCGCCCCTCCGCCGCCACCCGAGGTGACGGAGCAC
>NZ_JH651383.1:1672-5655 GCF_000260135.1 Thiothrix nivea DSM 5205
CGCCAAACACGTGCACGGGTCGAGCATGTGTTTGGGGCGATGTTGGCGATGGGCGGAAAACGGATCCGCAGCATTGGGTTGGCGCGAGCAGAATTTGGCCTAAGCATCAAGGCGGCTGTTTACAACCTGCGGCGGCTTTGTTCGCTCAAAGAAAGCGGAGTTGCGCCCATTTGAGGGGAAATCCCCCAGAATCCGCAAGAAGGCGGGAAAATAGGCATAAAGTAGGCTTGATACACCCCAAAATGGGTTGGCTTGATTATTTTAACAAAATACCGGAAGGGTAAAGCTAAGTGCTGCGCTACTCCGGCTTTTTAGAGGTTCCCAAATATCTCCCTCGCTGCATTAAAGCTGGATCAGTTAGCACATTGGCTCACGCATCAGCGTATTGTGAACTTTGGGCAACCACCAATCCCGGTAAATGAACAGACGCACCGTATTTTATCGGTAACGGAGAGCGCCCTATTTTCGGTTGTTCAGGTTGGTGTTGTCTCTCTCGCGGTAGCGCACTGTGAACAATCGGGCAGCCACCCATCATGAAAAATCGACACAGCCACCGCATTTTGTCAGCAGCGGGCAAGCCCTCTATTTCTTTGTCGTTCAAGTTGGTGTTGTCTGTCACGCGATAGCGCACTGTGAACTTTGGGCAACCACCCATCATGAAAAATTGGTATGAGCACCGTATTTTATCAGCAACGGACAAGCGCTCTATTCTCGCTCGTTCAAACTGGCGTAATCTGTCACGCGATAGCGCACTGTGAACTTTTGGGAAAGCACCTATTCAGGAAAATGAACATAGCCACCGCACTTTATCGCTCGGGAAAACACTCTCTTCTCTTTAACTTGTCGTTAACCACCGCTTTATCTGCTGCCAACGTCATGCATGACGGGCGCGGCGGGGAGTAATTTGTGCGAAGTTGCGGGCTGTCACCGCGTCCGTCGTCGATTGATGGAATGGTCTCCACAGCCCCAGCACGGCATCATAGTGCCACTGTTAAACGCTGAAAACCATGGAGACCAAGCATGAAAAATACCATTATCACCATCGACCTTGCCACTTCTGTTTTCGAGTTGGCGATTGCCACCCCACAATACCGCATCACCCAGCGGCGGCGGCTTGACCGCGACGCTTTCCGTCAGTTTATCCATGAACAAGAGCCAGCCCTGCTGGTGATGGAAGCCTGCGGCAGTGCCCACCATTGGGGCAGGTTATTCCGTGAATGGGGGCACGAAGCCCTGTTGCTGCCCGCACAATATGTCCGCCCCTACCGCCGCCGCAACAAGACCGACCGTACCGATTGCGAAGCCCTGCTGGAAGCGTACCGCTGTGAAGGGATCAAGCCGGTGGCCATCAAAAGCATCGGGCAGCAGGAACTGCAACAGATGCACCGCTTGCGTGAACAATGGAAACGCACCAAGGTGGCACGGATGAATTTCCTGCGCGGCGTGTTCCGCGAACAGGGCATCCCGTTGCCTGCCAGTGACCGCGAAGCCTTGCGGGAAGCCAACCTTCATGTGGGGCAGTTGTCCTCACTCACCTTGTACATGCTGCGCCCGTTGATGCAGGAACTGGAAACGCTGGAAACCCATATGGCAGGACTGGAACAGCAGCTCATCCATGCCACCCGCCAGAATGAAACGGTTGCCAACCTGCAAACCATCCCCGGCATTGGGTTGCTGACCAGCACTGCCCTGGTCGCGGCGGTCGGCAAAGCCGAACAGTTCCAGTCCGCCCGCCAATTTGCCTCATGGCTGGGGATCACCCCACGCGAAAGCAGCAGTGGCAACCGCCGTTTCCTGGGCAGCATCACCAAACAAGGCAACACCTACTTGCGTACCTTGCTGGTCCACGGGGCGCGGTCGGCTTTGGTGGCTGCCAAGCGGCAGGCGAAATCCGGCAAACCCCTTGCCCGCTTGCAGGAATGGGCGGTGAAGCTGGAACAGCGCAGCGGGCATAACAAAGCCGCTGTCGCCCTTGCCAACAAACTGGCGCGGACCGTGTGGGCGTGCTGGAAAAGCGGCAAACCTTACCAAGCGGGGTACTGCCCAGCCTGATACCCCGTTTTCCCCTCCCTGACCTTGCGTAGACGACAGTACGTTCATGGTTTGACAGGTTAAACCAGTAGCAGGAAAAGCCGGTAACGAGAGTGGCGCAATCCAAGCCCGGTCGAACGATAGGCACCTGCTACGCGGTTTCCATGATGGCTCAGGGGCAATGCGCCCCGCGTAAAGAAGCCGGATATACGAATGCAGTTTGGTCTGTCCAATGCCTGTCCTTGAGCAAAACCGTCACCCGCAACACAGGGGGAAAACACACATGACGAAGACAACAGCCCGCCAACAGGATGCCTTACACACCGGCATTGTCAAGGAGCTTCCCTGCGGGACTCCTCCTTGACAATACCGGCGTTTCAGGCAAAGAAGCCAGCATGGGCTGTTGCACCAAAAGGCACAGGAACTGCGCCTTGAGGGTTTTTATTGGATCTTTGCTGGAAAGGGTTGACTGTGGAGACCATATACAATTTGTTAGACTTTTTACATTTTGGACACTCAACAGTAACTAGATTGTCTTTTATACTATAATAATAGGGTATCCAATACTGTTTACCTTCAATATCTATGAAATCAAAAGCAATAGCAGAATTTTCTTTGAAGATCAGTATATCCGAAAGTTGTTCATTATCTGGGTTATAAATTAAAACATCTCCTGGTTGACGCAAATAAGCTTCTATATTATCGCCTTTTTTGCCATAAGCTATATCGGTAGCTTTTATCCAGTTTATTGGTTCTGCATTCTCACAAACAGATAGTATTTTTTTTAGGGCATCTTGAGAGATGTTTCTTAGATATTTACCATGTATTTTACAATTCCCTGTTTCAGAAAATTGTCCATGCGTGAAACTATAAGAAATTTCTCCCGATGTGAATGGAAGTCTGATGTAGTCCCAGAAATCAAAACCTCCTAATTGACTTCTATTTAATAACTTTGTTAATGTGCTATAAAATCGCAGAAGACAATCCCCTCGGTTTGGAATTCCAATGACATCAATTTCTTTGAGTTTATCTATATCTTGTGTAAACTCACATCCTATATTTTCTTCTTTATTAAATGGAATTATCATTCCTAAATCTAATATTACGATGGCATTTGGCCACTCTGTGCTAGGAGAGTCTTTCATGAATTCTTTAATTGCATCAATGATTGACCCCCATTTTAATGTTGCTTTATATGCAAATAATATTCCGAACCCTCTTGTTGTATTTGATGTAATTTGACCGCCATTGAATTTATTAATGTGTACTCCGCTTTTCTTTAGTCTTTTAAATGAGGCTATATTCTTTAGACCATCTTTTATGGTTTTTTTATTGCGGAGGCATGATTTTACCTGAATGACCCCATGCACCCATTCTACTGGATAAAACTCTGAGCTTTGATGTTTTAGCAAGGAAATACTATTCAGATAATCGTAGAATAATATATCTATTTCCTCACTATGGTGTCCCGTACTTGCAACTACACGGGAACTAAGTTTTGATATTCCAAATTTTTTGTAAGCGCTTCTAAATCCCCCTCCTTTCAGCGCCCCACGTAATCCCGGACACTCAGCCCATCAGCAACAGATTGCATGGGAGAACACGATGAATCCAGGTCAAGATGGGCGTCTGGCGTACTGGCAAGCCCAGCTCCAACGCTTCCAGTCCTCCGGCCTTCCGGAGTCCAGTATTGTGAACAGGAACAGTTGAGTTACCTACGGCTTTGTCTACTGGCGGCGCAAATTATGCGGTACGGCGGGCAAGCCGCCCGGGGGATGGCAAACGCCCGGTATTGCCAGAGCCTCCGGTTTCGTGACTGTCCGCCCGGCGCAGCCGGGGACAGACGCCCGGACGGGCGATGGCCTGGAGCTGTCCCTGCCGAATGGCCTGGTGATCAGGAATATCCACCCGGCAATGTGGCCTTGCTGCGCCGGTTGCTGGGCAGTTGTAAT
>NZ_JH651383.1:5755-7015 GCF_000260135.1 Thiothrix nivea DSM 5205
AAGCCCAAACCTTATGTGCTTGTCTGGGACAATGCGAGCTTCCATTTAGGCGGTGACCTGGAGGCGATTGCCATGAAATACCAGATTCGTATCATTCAGTTACCCGCTTATTCGCCTGATCTCAACCCCATCGAGCAATGCTGGGCAACCTTGAAACATTATGCGCGTCTGGCCATGGGAAAAGGTAGCACCCTGGACGACGCGATTGATTACGCATTCAACAGACAAAGTGTAGCCGACTAAAATGAAAAGACTATATAACACCCAGCTCGCTCATCTCAAGAACATCATCAGGATACTCTAAAGATGAATATATATTAATTTTTAAGTCCTCTGAGATCATCTCGGTCACTTTATAAAAACAAAGAAATGCCTCTTGGCGATAGCTATTTTTTAGTAAAGTCCCTCGCTTCAATAAGGAAAGAATTTTTTCAAATTTATCCAATGTAGATTTTGGTGTATTAGAATACCTTAAACTATTTATTTTGATGCTTAATTCTATGGCTTCTTTAGCTTCATTATCGGCAACGTGTCTTATCGACTTCATGCTAAGAACCATTGAGGGATGACTGTGCCATTGGTTATTTACTTTAAAGTATATGACAAATGGTCTTTTTATCTCTATATGACTACCTAGAAGGGTAAAGTAATCATTAATAAATTTTTCTAAAATATCTTCAGCTATGTTATGCCACTGAGCAATAATATTGGCAGTAACTTTATAAACACAATCCCCAACGAGACCTTGATTTTTAGGTTGTTGCTCTATTGAGATAGAATTATTGTCTATTTTAATATCAAATATTTCAGGTATTTGCACATCAGTAACAACAGTAGCAATGATTTTATATTCTTTTTCTTTTGATGCAAAGAATCCTTCCAGAGCTTTAGGATCAATCTTATCTTTTTTTTCTGCTTCAAATCCGGCTTTTGTAAGAATCATTGGTTTACCTTTTTAATCTCTAACGTCTGAATTGACGGGCGCGGCGGGGAGTAGAAAGTAAGAATCGCGGGTTGTCACCGCGTCCGTCGTCGAATGATGGAATGGTCTCCACAGCCCCAGCACGGCATCATAGTGCCACTGTTAAACGCTGAAAACCATGGAGACCAAGCATGAAAAATACCATTATCACCATCGACCTTGCCACTTCTGTTTTCGAGTTGGCGATTGCCACCCCACAATACCGCATCACCCAGCGGCGGCGGCTTGACCGCGACGCTTTCCGTCAGTTTATCCATGAACAAGAGCCAGCCCTGCTG
>NZ_JH651384.1:0-1654 GCF_000260135.1 Thiothrix nivea DSM 5205
CGCTGCCGCAGGCTTCCATCACCAGCAGGGCTGGCTCTTGTTCATGGATAAACTGACGGAAAGCGTCGCGGTCAAGTCGCCGCCGCTGGGTGATGCGGTATTGTGGGGTGGCAATCGCCAACTCGAAAACAGAAGTGGCAAGGTCGATGGTGATAATGGTATTTTTCATGCTTGGCCTCCATGGTTTTCAGCGTTTAACAGTGGCACTATGATGCCGTGCTGGGGCTGTGGAGACCATTCCATCATTCGACGACGGACGCGGTGACAACCCGCGACTCCGACCAATTTACTCCCCGCCGCGCCCGTCAATTCGGACGTTAGGCTCAAAATGTCGCACTAGCTCACATAAGGATAAGATGTGAAAATTAGAGAAATACTAAAAAAATTAATTCACGAGTTGGATAATGCAAATTCTGGTTACGGGCAAAAAGTCGGGATGCTAAATTTCACAACAACCAGAAATGGCTTTACTTGTGAATTTAATAAAGAAGCTCTCATTTTAATAAATGATATAGCAGAAAAAATACATATAAATAATAGCGATATTGCTAACTTTATCGATCTGAGCAATTTATTCAAAATAACCAGAAGATATGTTGCTGACTTTTATACAGAAGAGTGCTTTATTGATTACTCCAATAATGAGATAGCTATTAGTGGTTCATTATCAGAATATATAAAATCAGAAGCCAAAAAAAACTTTACCACATATACACACTATTTTCCTGCATGGACATTGGGAATGGAAAGAATTGATGCAATTTCTCTTGGCCCAGTGACCATAATGAACAGAGAAGACTGGATAGATACCATAGACTTTCCAGAAAAAACAAAACAAAGAAAAATTGATTTTTATATCAAAGAACTAGATTGGCGCAATAACTTAAAAAGCAAGTTAAAAAAAGAACCACCCGTAACGCCTCCTTTAGATGATTTAGCCGAATCAATATATGATGCGATTCAAAACTGCCCTAGTATTCTTAAAATAACTATCAATGGATATGAAAAAGACTTTTCAAGAAAGCTGGCGCACTTATCTTGTAAAACGGCTCTTGATTCAATTTCTTTAATGATTGGGAACTATAGAGTATTTCACCAACAAATACTATTCACTGAAAGAACGATTCCTCTAAAAACTCATGATCGAGAGTGACGGTTTTTTATGGACTCCAGGCTTTTCATTAAGTGAGCGAATACCCACACTTTCACCAAATAAAGCTCATGATATTATAACTCATAACCAAAACATAATTAATGCTTTTAGTTTGATTATTGAGTCTCTTATCTCTCCACTTAGCCAAAAACATCCTAAACTTTGTAGCCGTTGGGCTACCGCCTTAGATTGGTATGGAGAAGGTTGCAGAGAACAAAATGATGCAATTGCTATTACAAAGATAGCTACTTCGTTAGACGTACTATCCCAAGGTGGCAAATATGCAGGGATATTAGAGATGCTTAAAAACATGTTTAATATCCCTGAAGACGAAGAAATATTGGCTCAATATGCGTTTCAGGGTCTTGTTTTCCCCGGCATTGCAAACGTGATGGATAGCGGTAAAGTTAGTCATTTCCGATAGCCAAGGAGAGGCTTTATGACCTCGCTCATCAGTATTTCCAGCCTGACCAGTGATGCCGCCTGTTTCGAGCAAGTCCG
>NZ_JH651384.1:1754-3592 GCF_000260135.1 Thiothrix nivea DSM 5205
CAGCCTGAATTGGGTGCGGTGCTCCCGGATAAAGGCGTACTTCACTTGAGCTGTTTCGCAAAGTACGCGCTGGCTTTTTAGGATGGACACCTCTTCCTGTGCTACTGCCAGTTCACGGCGCAAGCGGGCGTTTCGGTTGACAGTTCCTGTTCACGTTGGCTGACCGTCTGTTGGTGCTGTTGCTGGCTGCGCCATTGGTACAGTTGCGGTTCGCGCAAGCCCAATTGCCGCGCTGCTTCAGGTACACCAAGCCGCTCTGCCAGTTTCAGGGCTTCAGCCTTGTAGCTGGCGCTGTGGCGGGTATAGGGCTTTTTGTCGGTTTTTGCAGTTTTCATCGTTCACCTCAAGGTCAAGTACGTAGTGTACTCACTTCTTGCTGTGTCCGGAGGTGCTGGGCCGGATCAGTTTGATAACCGCCGCGCTCCGCGCTCTGGCTATCAACCCGTTCGAGTGGACGCATTTGCGCCCGCGAGCGACTCCCCCCGGGAGTCACTTCGCAGCCACAAACGCGCCACTCAACTCCGACGCGTTATGCACAAGACAGATAAAGTCATTCCTGATAGAGATACCATGACTGTAAACGATAGAAACAGATATGCTTTTAGCTACCAAACACATGACGTTAGAGATAAAAGCTTCATCTTTAAAAATTTCAATAAATCATGTAGCTATCAATCGAACTTCTCAAATAGCACCTTTAAAAGCACATCATTTATTGGGACAAAATTTAAATTTTGTAGTTTTTACGGTTCAATTTTTGAAGATTGTTTGATTCGAGGTGCTTTATTCAGAAAATGCAACCTTGATAATGCAAAATTCATAAACTCCATAATATCCGCAACCAACTTTGAAAATCCTAAAATCAAAGGCTTAAAGTTTATTAATTGTACAATCATAAGTTCACAAAGAATTGACTACTTGTCAAAAAAATGTGATTTTGACAATAGCAAAATATTAAACAGCTATCCTAATATAAATGATTTTTCTCCAGAGTTAATACAAATAACAGAATCTCTTAGGGATAATCAATTTATTAGAAAATCAACTACGCTTCATAGAAAACGAGGACTTCTTGATACAGTCTCACTGAATATCTTGGTTAGTGAATTTGGAGAAGAATTTTTAATAAAAAAATTGCCAAGGCTGCCGCAATCAATAAATAATGAATTTCACACGCTTAGCTATATCCAAAAAATATTGCAAAAACTTCGCCATGATGATAACTTTTGAATCCCCCGGTTCTGCCACCCATAGGGTTCTTGGTGCTAACTAATAAATGCTGGTCTACGGACTGATGCGGGGTTAAAGCGTTTATTTTTTCAAAGTTAGTGGAGGTATTGCCTATGGTAATGGATATTTTAACAATTTCATCTTTTGTAGTTCTAATGTTTTACAAAGTGTTGTTACATATCAGCCCTATGATAGGTGGTGGGATTAAGACATAAAGATAATATTGCATAACAAATCATTCGACGACGGACGCGGTGACAGCCCGCGATTCTTACTTTCTACTCCCCGCCGCGCCCGTCAATTCGGACGTTGGGCGGGGTAAAAACCAATACGCCTCACAAGATTTAAAGACCGAATAAAGATGATTTCGCCAGGCGCTTACGTGGGAAACATCGTGCCAGATTCAAAGCCTGAAAATATTGGGCTTGGTGGCCGCGCTGATGCGCGGGAAAGTTTGTACCTTACCCCATTCGTGCCAACCAAAAAAATCGTGCGCTGATGCGTGACAGATTGTGCCAACCTGACAGCCTGAAAATAGAGCGTTCGTCCTTCGCTGATACAAAAAGTGGTTACGCTCATTTGCCCAAAATGGTGCCAGTGCAACAAAA
>NZ_JH651384.1:4584226-4585860 GCF_000260135.1 Thiothrix nivea DSM 5205
CGCCGCTATCCATTGATGAGGCTGTCTCCAGGTTGCGATCAACAACGACTCGTTCAGTTTTTTCAGAGTATCACCTATGAATCTGCCTGTGGTTTTGTCTTTTCTCGATACGTTTCTCTTCGAAGAACTGCGCCATTTGTCACCAACGCTTTCAGTTTGCAACTTCGTGGCAGATTTAAAATATAGATAACGCTACAGTTTTCAGGGTTCATTTCAGTGGCATGGTTCCCTAAATTTATATCAGTAGTGATTGTCTTCCTTTCCATACTGACAGTTAACTCTCTTATACAAGTTCTTAACAACCAGATTGATATGTGGTTCGCTCCTATAGTCCCTCTTTTCATGATGGGCTTTGCTATATTCATGGTACAGTTTGGAGCGTGGTCTTCTGAATATGATCAAGCGTTTATTTCAAAATTGTCAGAGAAGCACTCAAAATGATAGTGCTACATCATGAGCCAATATATTTAAAGGCTACACTAATAAAGCCCAACAAGTGTGTCGACGACGGACGCGGTGACAGCCCGCGATTTTTAACGGCTTACTCCCCGCCGCGCCCGTCACACGAGACGTTATGCTCAAATAGAGAGATCAGGTAGTTAAAAATTGCCCAAAAAAATCAAATATGAATTAAAAGAAGCAATAGTTTCATTATCAGGAACCTGCTTTTGGTACTGGAATAGTTTCTACAGCTTTCTTGATAGTTGCGGGGTGGCAAAGCGACTTCGCGACCGTTATCCAAGGGAAGCATTTAATAAATATCAAGTAATGCGTAACATTCTAGAGTATCTTGAAGATACCAATGACATCGAAACAATCAATAATATTATTTCTAATTTTTACAGACTCCGAGGTGCAATAGACAAGGATGCTCTTGATGAGAAAAAAGCAAAAGAACTACTTAAGGAGTTTCGAGATTTAGTAGGAAATGACCCGATAGATATAGAAATTGAAAAAAGAAAAAGAGAAGAAGCCCGAACTACTTACAATACACATATTGAACAAAATAAATCTCAGCGCAAACGACTTGAAGATTTAAACTCAATGTTCATAGCTCTTACGACAGGGAATGAACATACTCCGCAACAAAGAGGTTATAAACTAGAAAATCTCTTCTGCGACTTGTTACAATTAACCGAACTAGACTATTCAAGACCATACAAAACACCTGACGGCGAACAAATCGACGGGCATTTTAAATATGAAAAATTCGATTATCTAATTGAGTCAAAATGGGAAGATAACCTTATCAAGCAAAAAGACTTATCTATTTTCGATGGAAAGATTAGAGGCAAAGTTCAAAGTACAAGAGGCTTATTTTTATCTGCCAATGGCTTTGATGATAACGCAGTCATAAAATTTTCAGGAGACTCTCCAAGAATTATTCTCATGACTGGAGAAGATCTAGCTATGATACTCTGTGGTCGAGTTTTATTTAGTGATGCAATGAAAGCTAAAGTTGAGGCCATAGTCCGCTATGGAAATATCAACTTTCCATTAAGAAATATATAAGGCATAACGAGTACTATATGGTCTCCACAGTCAACCCTTTCCAGCAAAGATCCAATAAAACCCTCAAGGCGCAGTTCCTGTGCCTTTGGTGCAACAGCCCATGCTGGCTTCTTGCCTGAAAC
>NZ_JH651384.1:4585960-4587486 GCF_000260135.1 Thiothrix nivea DSM 5205
AGTCACTTCGCAGCCACAAACGCGCCACTCAACTCCGACGCGTTAGCTGTAATATGAAGAAAGCGAAGTTACTATATAGCAAAGAAGATGGATTTCTTAAGAAAGAAATTGAAGCCACTGCTATAACAAGCCGTGCTGATGCCAGGAAAATTGGTCCATTTGCAGATGAGAATAACAAAAAAGTTTTATGGGTAAACTGGGGTCAGCATAAAGAAACTGGAAAATATATATTTCCATACTTTCGACACTATCCAAAAAGTTATAAACATGAATCAGAAATAAACATTGAAATCAAAAAACGTTTTAGTGCTTCATTAGAAAGCAAAAACCATAAAAAAGCAAAAGAATGTATTGCTGGCGCATTAGAAAAAAGATTAAAAAATAAACACCATTTACCTTGGGCATTTAAAGATACTAGAACATCTGACTTTCCATTATCCGGTGATTTATTAGCTGACGTTGAAGTAATAGAAAAAGAGCATATTTTAAGAACTCCATTTGGAGAGGAATATAGATTAGATATAGCACTGCTGGGCAAAAAAGTAAAAAATAAAAGAGTCCTACTCGCTGGTATTGAAATTGAATTCACTCATGAATTTGAAATGATAAAATGCTTATTACTGAAAACATTAGGCTTTCCATTGATTTCAATAGATGTGACTAGCATAGATGTATCTGATATAAGCGAGGAATGGGCAGATAAATCGTTGATCGAGACCACAAAATCAAATAGTTCAGGCATACGGAAGAACTATATTTATATACATGAGTCAATTTATCCTTTATACATGGATATACCGAGAGATATTCTTAATGAAACAAGGCATCAGTATCTACTTTTCATAAAAGAAGAACAACATGATAGGTTAAAAACATACTTAAGTGAACTGAAAAAATATTTAAGCATTAGCAATAATGATGTTCTCATTCAAGAAACCAAAATCTCAAATGAGCAAACAAGAAAAATTGTAGAACATGCTGGCTCTATTGCAGGAGAAGACTGGAGAAATTACAACAAAGATAGATTTATATCAGTAACACTAGATAAGCCCCTAACAAAATCAGGGAACATATATATATTTCATCTGGTTATGGCTCAGTTAATCAATGCAATATTTGATACTTTGGTAGGATATAAATATGAGACCGGTATTAAAAACTATGATCCTAGCATTTTGACTTGGAAACTTACTGATTATAAAAATAGCAGCTATCCAAATTATAAAATCTACAATCTTATTTCTAAACAAGTTTCTGAACCTATTCATAAAATTATTGAGTTGTTTAACAAGCTAGATAAATAGCTAACAAATTATATATGGTCTCCACAGTCAACCCTTTCCAGCAAAGATCCAATAAAAACCCTCAAGGCGCAGTTCCTGTGCCTTTTGGTGCAACAGCCCATGCTGGCTTCTTTGCCTGAAACGCCGGTATTGTCAAGGAGGAGTCCCGCAGGGAAGCTCCTTGACAATGCCGGTGTGTAAGGCATCCTGTTGGCGGGCTGTTGTCTTCGTCATGTGTGTTTT
>NZ_JH651384.1:4587586-4628648 GCF_000260135.1 Thiothrix nivea DSM 5205
CAACTCGAAAACAGAAGTGGCAAGGTCGATGGTGATAATGGTATTTTTCATGCTTGGTCTCCATGGTTTTCAGCGTTTAACAGTGGCACTATGATGCCGTGCTGGGGCTGTGGAGACCATTCCATCAATCGACGACGGACGCGGTGACAGCCCGCGACTTCGCACAGTTTACCCCCAGCCGCGCCCGTCATGCATGACGTTGGCCTCGCTATAAACCGATAAGTTTTACCAAACTGAGGGCGTGAAAGAAGATGGGTTTGTCATGCGCTAACGCGGGAAATAGTGTGCCAGGTTCAAAAGCCGAAAAGATTGGTTTCGGTGGCCGCTCTGATGAGCGGGAAAGGCTGTGCATGATTCATCCGTGCCAATTCAAAGCTTATCGGGTTCGCTATGCTCAAAACCAGAGTGCCAACGTCAAAGCCTGCAAATAAAGAATGGGTGCGCCGCGTTGATACGCGGGTAACTGCCGTGCCGGGTTCATCCTTGCCATCCCAAGTTTCATCGAGTTCGCTGATGCTCAAAAGCAGAACGCCAGCGTTAAAGCCTGACAATGAAGAATGGGTGTGCCGCGTTGATACGCGGGTAACTGCTGTGCCGGGTTCATTCGTGCCATCCCAAGTTTCATCGAGTTCGCTGATGCTCAAAAGCAGAGTGCCAACGTCAAAGCCTGACAATAAAGAACTGGGTGCGCCGCGCTGATGCGCGGGAACTGCCATGCCAATCCCGTGAATTGAAGATATTGAGGCTATCCCGTTAACAAAAAGCCGTTGATCCGTCAAAGTCTCCAAATAAATGGCCAACAAGGCTCTCGACGACGGACGCGGTGACAGCCCGCGACTCCGAACGATTTACTCCCAGCCGCGCCCGTCAGCTATGACGTTAGCTTCTTAACCACTCTCCACTCAAATCAATAAAGGCACAAAATGATCAGTTTCGATTTAAAATATAGAGACTATTCAAATGCTTATGATCTCGCGGCTATTGGCTTTCTTTTATATTTCTTATATATGTACTTCACGGGTGATTATCGAGTTAATGTCATCAACTACTATTTAAATCAGGTTTTCAATATCCAATTATCATTTGAGACACAAAAGACAGTATATATGACCTCTTCAATGATATTATTAGCATATCTCGTTAATAGTAGAACTTTTTGGGTTTTGATGCTAGCCGTGATTGATTTATATATTTTAACGCGACATAATGTTGACATAAATAATTATTTCTCCTCACTAAGTGATAATTACATCAAAATACTTCAGTCATTTATACCATTATTAGTGGCTTCCCCTTTTGCTTTTATTATTTGGATGTTCAGAAATAATGATAAAACAAAAGAACTTCAACAAAAAGAGAGAGAATACCACGCCAAACTACAAGAATTAGATCTAAGAAAAGAAGAACTAAAAAATAAAGTGAAGAGTTTAAATCAAGATTACAACCTTAAGTCAATAGATCAAGAACTCAAAGAAAGGGAGATTTCCCTTAAAGAGAGAGAGCTTGAATTAAAAAATAATTATTAAAAAGCTAACAACTCATTCGACGACGGACGGCGTGACAGCCCGCGATTCTTACTTTCTACTCCCCGCGCCGCCCGTCAATTCAGACGTTAGGTTCAAAAACTAGCACCGCATTCTTAACTAAATAAATTATTTAGACATATCATATGGTAAAAAATCACTCTTTATGCCTTAAGGTTGACTTTGAGAAAAGGTCTAAAAATCCAGAAAGAGTTTTCAAAGCCATGACTCGACTAATAGAGAGTATAGAGGAAATTCAAGATAAGTTAACCTTTAGCTTATCAGTCGATATAAGAACTGAATTATTACTAGAAGAAATAAAAACAGGCTCTTTATTAACTTGGCTTAGTGCCGAAACCACATACCCAGAAAATAAACCAGAAATCAAGATAGATAAAAACAATAATAAAAAAATCAATAACTATCTTCAAAGAGGAATAGAAAAGATAGTCGACTTTACATCACGAAGAGATAAAATAAATTCAATCAAAGAGATTAACGACTTACAAGATGATCTCTATAATATGGCATCAGATACAGACATAAAAAACATCCCAGCCTATTCGAAAATAGCAGAAAAAGATATAATGGAGTTTCTATTAAAGACAAACGAGGCATCTAAAACTCTATCAAAAGATGATGAGATATTTTTCATTTTTGATAATGGCGCTAAGAAATACAATAAAGAGTTCTCGATCACAAAAGAGAGCATTGAGGAGTTATTAATTCAGAGTCAAAAAGAAGACCTAGAGTTCTTGGAATTAAAAATAAAGAAGCCAGATTATATTGGCGACTCAAAATGGGAGTTTATGTATGATGATAAAATCATTGATGTTAAAGTGGACGACCACAACTGGCTTAAGAAATTCAGAAATCAAGAATTTGCATTAAGACCAGGAGATTCCCTTCTTGCACTTGTGATGGTTAAGAAGTTTTATAATCATAACTCAGAACTAATAAAAACCACATATCGCCTAGATGAGGTCAGAAAAATAATTAGACAACCGTCTCCACTTAAAAACATGGAATTAAACTTAAATAATGAGCAGGAAAGATATTAATACATTCTCGCTTCTTTTATCTGAAGTTTTATTTACAATGTTCCCATTCATTGTTATTGCCATAACCATATTTTACAAACAAGGAACTACCACAAGTATTTTTCAATATCCTGATTGGGCTGTTGCAGCTTCTGTTCTAAATGGTCAGTCTGTTATCAAACTTATATCAGGAGCGATAGCATCAGATATAAAGACCCATTGGCAACGAGTTGCATTAATAGTCACATTACTTATTGTAGTATGCTTTGCACCATCACTTATCATACTGACATTATTGCTGATTTCAGATAAACCTAGCGACTTTCTTATATCTGCACAATTAATATTGTTTCTACTATCTTTCATCGGTTTTTTCTGGATAGGCAAAACTGGCCATGATCTTGCAGAACATATAGAGACAAAAAAACCTAACGATTATGTCGACGACGGACGCGGTGACAGCCCGCGACTTTGACCAACTTACTCCCCGCCGCGCCCGTCACATGAGACGTTGGCGTAGATATAAAAAGAGTCACCAATATGAATGATGATCAATTAAGCATTTTTGATGAAAGACTGTGGAAAATAAAAATATATGATACATATAATGCCTACAAGTCAATTGAGACTTTTCTTGCGCTTCACTCAGATAGTGAAGCATTAGAAGAAGAAGTTGAATCACTGGAAAAATTATTTGATTTACAATCAAATCAAATGGTTGTTCTTTTCTGTACATACACAGAAGTGATGATAAAAGATTTTTTATACACTATTTACCATGAAAACCCCAACGAAATAGAAAAGCACTTATCAGATGAGTTTTTACATGAATTCAAAGAAGCACGATCAAAAAAATCATTAGATCAAGAATTAATTGAGAAGTTTGCAAATATTGCGGCAAAAAAATCATTTAAATCTTCGAACATAGAAAAAACATTTAATATAATTTGCAATCTAGTCTACAAAAAAGACCCCATGACATGTAAAAAAGATTTTGAGAAAACAAAAGAAAACTTAATAAAAATATTCAAAATCAGAAATCTTTTAGTCCACCAAGATAAAGAATCAAAGACGAGTGCAAAAAATATTATAGATATTTTATATTTAAAAATCGCTCTTAATTTTATAGATAAATTAAATGAGTTCTGTGATGTCTTGAACCTCAATTCTGTTAAAGAGACTAAGCAAAAAAGACAAGAAGAAGCCGAACGACTTTTAACTAATATTTTTTTATTATAAATAATTAATACACTTATTTGTATTTTCAAAAATTGAGGCATATGTATGAATCGTGAGGCAATGTTAATTATTTGGGGGATGGCAATTCTTGTTGGGGTTTCTTATCTTATACGAACAAATATTAATGGAGAAGTTATAAATCTTGCAGTCGTGCAGGTTGTTTTGGGAGTACTCGGACTTTGGAGAGAATCAACTATTCAAAAAGGGAAAAATTCATAAGCCAACAAGATTCTCGACGACGGACGCGGTGACAGCCCGCGACTCCGAACCGTTCTACTCCCCGCCGCGCCCGTCAGATTTGACGTTATGCACCCAAAAGGTAAACGATGACACCAACCATAAATTCAGTATGGAATGCAGTCAGTGCAATTCTTAAAGATCACTTTAGTTTTTATGATATTAAACAAGTCATTGGCTTAGCTGGATTTGACCTAGAAAGCATTGCAGATTTAGAACAAGAAAGAGGTGTATCCAAGGGAAAGTTAATAACTGGAATAACACAGGGATACTCAAATTTTTCTGAACATGATAAAAAACACTTTATTAATATAATTGTTGAAGAGATATTAGATCAAAGACCTCACCTTTTTGAAAAATTAGAAAAATACTTATCCCGACTAGGTTGGGAGTTTAGCAATGGCTCTGTTATCCCAATAGAAATATTTGATATTTCAGATCTGCCAGAGCTTCATGAAAAATCAAAAGAAGATTTAATAAAAGCTTCATTAAGATTTAGGGATGGTGATCTTAGCGGAGCAATATCGTCTGCGTGCGCAGCAGTAGATAATGTTACTGCTCACATATATAGTAAGTATAATTTGGGTGATGTAGGAAAAGCATCATTCCAAGAAAAATGTAAAGTGGCAATAAAAAATATTAAACTATTTGAAGAAGTAGATAATCAACTAAAATCTATTGGATGGACAGACAGTTCAACATCTCCATTTAATAAAAACTTTGAAGGTTCTTTAAATCAAGCCGCTTACGTAATGCAAACATTAAGAGCTAATATGTCAGACGTTCATGGCACAAAACCTGTATTAAGACCTTTGGTTTTTGACAGCATTAAATGGGCAGAGATATTAGTCAGAGTATTGAGTGACAAATAAAAGCATAACGAGTGCTTCGACGACGGACGCGGTGACAGCCCGCGACTCCGATTTATCTACTCCCCGCCGCGCCCGTCAAGCGGGACGTTAGCAATTTACTACCCACATCGTTTCAAACTTTAAAAAGGTTAATTGAGTGGATATACAAATAGATCCTATAGCTGCCCTGATTAGTTCAATGGCTGCAATTATATCAGTAATATTTTATTTAAAATCAAAAGCATTAACATTGGAACTTAAAGAAAGTGAAGAAAGACTTAATAAGTCTATTTTTTATTTTGAGAGAAATAATTCTTTTGAAGGAAGAATAGATGATTGTCCTGAATGTTTAAGATTTTATGGTATAGATTTGGAGGAAATAAAGAAAGATGGGATTTCACATAAAGAAATTTCTTATTTGGTTCAGGGGTTAAATTTAACAAAATCTGTTTGTAATAGTGAAAACATTAGCGCCGAAGATTTTTTCAAAGATAATGAGTATTGGCAAAACCTTCTTGCTCAACCCAAAACAAAAATAGTTTGGAAGTATGCAAAGAAATTAATGACTGGAGATATAAAAATAGCATTAGATAAGATATTGGGCTAGATAAATTAAAAAGGCATAACTTATGAGCTTAGGACAAAACCAAAACAGTGATCTGTTAATTAAACAATATGAGCAGGCTTGGCAACAAGTCAGACATCTTGACTCTAGCTATATACAGATCACACTTTTATATATGGCTTTAATTGGTGCTTATATAGGTAGCTTTGACAAGTTAACTACAAATTTAACAATAGTATCCATTGGCATTAGTGCGGTAAGTCTATGTATTACAGGAATTATATTTCGTACTCGATATTTAATTGATAAGCAAATGGAAATAATACTGAAAATTGAAGAGTCATTAGAAATGATGCCTTCATATTCTGTTTCGGGATTAAAGAATATAAGGACATCATCCTATTTAATTCTCGCTATTATTTTCATGACCACTATCGCCATAATCTTAGGTTTAAAATAAGATGCTAACAAACATATATGGTCTCCACAGTCAACCCTTTCCAGCAAAGATCCAATAAAAACCCTCAAGGCGCAGTTCCTGTGCCTTTTGGTGCAACAGCCCATGCTGGCTTCTTTGCCTGAAACGCCGGTATTGTCAAGGAGGAGTCCCGCAGGGAAGCTCCTTGACAATGCCGGTGTGTAAGGCATCCTGTTGGCGGGCTGTTGTCTTCGTCATGTGTGTTTTCCCCCTGTGTTGCGGGTGACGGTTTTGCTCAAGGACAGGCATTGGACAGACCAAACTGCATTCGTATATCCGGCTTCTTTACGCGGGGCGCATTGCCCCTGAGCCATCATGGAAACCGCGTAGCAGGTGCCTATCGTTCGACCGGGCTTGGATTGCGCCACTCTCGTTACCGGCTTTTCCTGCTACTGGTTTAACCTGTCAAACCATGAACGTACTGTCGTCTACGCAAGGTCAGGGAGGGGAAAACGGGGTATCAGGCTGGGCAGTACCCCGCTTGGTAAGGTTTGCCGCTTTTCCAGCACGCCCACACGGTCCGCGCCAGTTTGTTGGCAAGGGCGACAGCGGCTTTGTTATGCCCGCTGCGCTGTTCCAGCTTCACCGCCCATTCCTGCAAGCGGGCAAGGGGTTTGCCGGATTTCGCCTGCCGCTTGGCAGCCACCAAAGCCGACCGCGCCCCGTGGACCAGCAAGGTACGCAAGTAGGTGTTGCCTTGTTTGGTGATGCTGCCCAGGAAACGGCGGTTGCCACTGCTGCTTTCGCGTGGGGTGATCCCCAGCCATGAGGCAAATTGGCGGGCGGACTGGAACTGTTCGGCTTTGCCGACCGCCGCGACCAGGGCAGTGCTGGTCAGCAACCCAATGCCGGGGATGGTTTGCAGGTTGGCAACCGTTTCATTCTGGCGGGTGGCATGGATGAGCTGCTGTTCCAGTCCTGCCATATGGGTTTCCAGCGTTTCCAGTTCCTGCATCAACGGGCGCAGCATGTACAAGGTGAGTGAGGACAACTGCCCCACATGAAGGTTGGCTTCCCGCAAGGCTTCGCGGTCACTGGCAGGCAACGGGATGCCCTGTTCGCGGAACACGCCGCGCAGGAAATTCATCCGTGCCACCTTGGTGCGTTTCCATTGTTCACGCAAGCGGTGCATCTGTTGCAGTTCCTGCTGCCCGATGCTTTTGATGGCCACCGGCTTGATCCCTTCACAGCGGTACGCTTCCAGCAGGGCTTCGCAATCGGTACGGTCGGTCTTGTTGCGGCGGCGGTAGGGGCGGACATATTGTGCGGGCAGCAACAGGGCTTCGTGTCCCCATTCACGGAATAACCTGCCCCAATGGTGGGCGCTGCCGCAGGCTTCCATCACCAGCAGGGCTGGCTCTTGTTCATGGATAAACTGACGGAAAGCGTCGCGGTCAAGCCGCCGCCGCTGGGTGATGCGGTATTGTGGGGTGGCAATCGCCAACTCGAAAACAGAAGTGGCAAGGTCGATGGTGATAATGGTATTTTTCATGCTTGGTCTCCATGGTTTTCAGCGTTTAACAGTGGCACTATGATGCCGTGCTGGGGCTGTGGAGACCATTCCATCATTCGACGACGGACGCGGTGACAGCCCGCGACTCCGATTCACTGACTCCCCGCCGCGCCCGTCATGCTGGACGTTGGCGGGGGTTATTACCAAAACACATCGCCAGATTGAGAGAGCGGCAAAAAGTTGGTTTTTCCCTTGATGACAAAGTGCGGTGGTTACGTTCATTTACCGTGATTGGTTGTTGCCCAGCTTTCACAGTGCGCTGATGCGTGATAAACAACACAAAACTGAACCACCGAAAATAAAGCGATTGCCCTTCGCTACAACAAAAGTGCTTCGATTCATGCCAAGGGTGCCAGATCAAAGACAACACCGCGCTGATGCGTGACAGGCCAAACCAAACTGAACCACCGAAAATAGAACGCTTGTCCTTCGCCACAACAAAAGTACTTCGGTTCATGCCAAGGGCACCAGATCAAAGACAACACCGCGCTGATGCGTGGCAGGCCAAACCAGCCTGAACCACCGCAAAAGAACGATTGCCCTTTGCTGACAAAAAAGTGCTTCGGTTCAGTTGCCGGGTGCCAACCCAAAGACAACTCCGCGCTGATGCGGGCGAGATAGTACAAAACTGAACCACTGAAAATAGAACGCTTATCCTTCGCTACAACAAAAGTGCTTCGGTTCATGCCAGGGGTGCCAAATCAAAGACAACACCGCGCTGATGCGTGACAGGTCAAACCAAACTGAACCACCGAAAATAGAACAATTGCCCTCCGCTACAACAAAAGTGCTCATGTTCATCTGCCAAAAACGGGGACTTGCCCTACTTTCACGGTGCGCTGATGCGTGACAGATTACGCCAGATTGATGCCTCGTTTTTTTGGTCGTGCTTCACTCAAAAGCCGTGCCACAAAGTATTCACTGATAATAAATCGCCAACAAGCCATTCGACGACGGACGCGGGGACAGCCCGCGACTTCGCCCAGCTTACTCCCAGCCGCGCCCGTCAATTACGACGTTGGCAGCAGGTAAAGCGGTGGTTAACCACAAATCAAAGAGAAGAGATTTTTCCCGTGCGATAAAGTGCGGTGGCCATGTTCATTTACCTGAATAGGTGGTTGCCCAAAGTTCACGGTGCGCTATCGCGTGACAGATTACGCCAGATTGAACGACCGAAAATAGGGTGCTTGTTTGTTGCTGATAAAATACGGTGGCCATGCCAATTTTTCATGATTGGTGGCTACCCAAAGTTCACAGTGCGCTATCGCGAGAGAGACAACACCCACTTGAACGACGAAGAACAGGGGTTCGTCCGTTGCTGATAAAATACGGTGGCCGTGCCGATTTTTCATGATGGGTGGCTGCCCAATTGTTCACGGTGCGCTATCGCGGGAAAGACAACGCCAACTTGAACGACAAAGAATAGGGTGCTTGTCCGTTGCTGATAAAATGCGGTGGCTGTGCCGATCTTTCATGATGGGTGCCTGACCAATTGTTCACGGTGCGCTATCGCGAGCGAGACAACACCAACCTGAACCACCGAAAATAGGGTGCTTTCCGTTGCCGATCAATACGGTGCTTCTGTTCATTTACCGAGATTGGCGGTTGCCCAAAGTTCACAGTGCGCTGATGCGTGAGCTAGTGTGTCAACTGATCCAGTTTTAATGCAGTGAGAGAGAGATTTATCAATGACAGGTTGTCGGTTATTTGAGGTTCATCCAAGTGCCAACAAGAGTGTCGACGACGGACGCGGTGACAGCCCGCGAGTCCCAACAATTTACTCCCCGCCGCGCCCGTCACACATGACGTTGGCTTTATAAAAATGGCATCACAAAATTAATTACCTTAAAGCATTGCAATAGTTTTACAGATTCTTTAAGTAAACAAAACTTTTAGCTACATACAAACCTTCCTTTATTTTCAATTGAAAAATTTCATTAAATATGTTAGCTTTATCAAATCACAATCAACTATGCAATAAAAATCAATAGGTTAACGTTTGATTTTGCTTTGAGAGCTTAGAACATGGCGAAAATTGTAGAAATACGTGGTAATATTTTTGACTCATCATGTCAAACCATTGTTAATACAGTTAACTGCGTAGGAGTTATGGGAAAAGGAATAGCATTTGAATATAGACACCGTTTTCCTGAAATGTTTAAATCATACGCAAGATTATGTGAAAATAAGCAGTTACATCCTGGATTATTACAGCTTTGGACAAAAAGTACACCTTGGATTCTAAATTTTCCTACCAAAAATCATTGGAAATACCCCTCTAAAATTCAATATATAGAGTCAGGGTTGTCTAAGTTTGCTGAGACTTACTATGCTAGAGGAATTACATCTATTGCTTTTCCTGAACTTGGAACCAGTTCTGGTGGGCTTAAGTGGGCAGAAGTTAGTAACTTAATGTATAAATACCTAGAACCTCTAAATAATTTAGACATAGAAATATACCATTTCGACCCGAATGCAAAAGATACTTTTTTTGATACTCTTTTTCAAAAAGTACATAGATTTGACCTTTCTGACTATAAAAACTATTTAAACATCCCATCACAACAAAGTCGGATAATTAGAGATGCAATTGAATCTAATAAAATTAATACCATGCTTGAACTTCAAAATCTTCCTGGCGTAGGGGATAAAACATTTGATAAAATATATACATTTGTGAATGCAGAAAAAGTTAGTCAGAGCAATCGTTTAGTAACAAATTCCGAAAGACAACCAAGTTTAAATTTTTAGGAAAATAAAACATGTCTCTATCAGAGTGGAGAAAACAAAAACTATCAAGCCACCCTCTTCAATCATTATATTACTTCTCAAAGATAAATAATTTAAGCTCAATCTTAAAAAATGGTATTTTACCAAAAAATACAGTAACCAACTCTGTATTTTCTTCTGAATCATTTGCCGAAGAATCAGTACAAGAAAAGAGACACCGAAAAATTATAGAGCTATCTAATAATTCTGAAATACCATTACATGATCTTGTGCCACTATATATGACACCGAAGACTCCTACTTTATCAGCAAGAAGAAATATACAATCGGAAATATTTTTTGTTGAAGTATCCTTATCTGTAATTTGGGATGGGTCTAAAGAGTTTGCATTTACTGATGGCAATGCTGGTGCAAATGAAACAAGATTTTTCCATAGTCTCTATAAATTAGCTGAAATTCCTTGGAACGTTATCGCTGCTCCATATTGGAATGAGCATGAAGATGGTAGAAGAAAACGCTGTTCGGAATTTTTAATTTATCCATCTATTGAGCCATCATATTTCAAACGTTTGGTAGTGGTAAATGACATCGCTAGAAACAATTGCGAGTCTATAGCAAAACGGGCTGGATTTAAGATAGCTATTGATACTGTCCCACAGTTTTTCTTCACTTAAAAGCCAACAAGTTGCTCGACGACGGACGCGGTGACAGCCCGCGACTCCGACCATTCTACTCCCAGCCGCGCCCGTCAACCGAGACGTTAGCAACATAACCAGCCCAAGGGTATTTTTTAAAATGTCAGAGAATTTTAATAAAAGTGATATTAGTACCATTATCGCAAAAGGGACTTTAGGCGTTATACCTATAGTAGGCCCAATAATTGCCGAAATAGTTGGAGCAACCATTCCCAACCAAAGGATTGATAGAATTGAGTCGCTTTTAAAAAAATTAGAATTAAAATTAAATGGTTTTGATAAAGATAAAATTGAAAACAAAATCAAAGAACCTGAAAGTATAGATTTGATCGAAGATAGTTTTATTCAGGCATCCAGAGCTTTATCAGAAGAAAGAAAAGAATATATAGCAGCATTATTAAAAAATAGTCTTACTAACGATGACTTAAACCACATAGAATATAAACGATTATTTTCCTTGCTTGGTGAGATGAATGATATTGAGATTTTAATATTAATATCGCATAGATTCACATTATATCGCGATGATCCCGAAGCTCAATTATTCTGGGAGAAGCACAGAGAAATATTAGAAGAACCACTTCTTTTTTCTGGCGCATCACAAGAAGAAGTTGACAAATACACACTATATCAAACGCATAGAACACATTTGGTTAGTTTAGGCTTATTCAAGCCAAGATTTAAAAAACCTAAAAATGGCGAGTTACCCGAATTTGATGATAAAACCGGAATGATTAAAGCATCTGGATATGATTCCACAAGTTTAGGTCGTTTACTGTTAAGAATGATTGATCAACAGGGTAAAGAAGATTTCTAGATAAATCACATGCTAACAATTATGTCGACGACGGACGCGGTGACAGCCCGCGATTCTTACTTTCTACTCCCTGCCGCGCCCGTCACACATGACGTTGGCGGGGGTTATTACCAAAACACATCGCCAGATTGAGAGAGTGGCAAAAAGTTGGTTTTTCCTTTGGTGACAAAGTGCGGTGTCTATGTTTATTTGCCGCAATTGGTGCTTTCCCAGCCTTCACAGTGCGCTGATGCGTGACAGACAACACCAAATTGAACCACCGAAAATAGAACGGTCGACCTTCGCTACAACAAAAGTGCTTCGATTCATGCCAAGGGTGCCAGATCAAAGACAACACCGCGCTGATGCGGGCGAGACAATACAAAACTGAACCACCGAAAATAGAACGTTCGTCCTTCGCTACAACAAAAGTGCTTCGGTTCATGCCAAGGGTGCTGAGTCAAAGACAACACCGCGCTGATGCGTGACAGGCCAAACCAAACTGAACCACCGCAAAAAGAACGATTCCCCTTTGCTGATAAAAAAGTGCTTCGGTTCATCTGCCAAAAACTGGTGCCAAACCCACTTTCACAATGCGCTGATGCGTGACAGTTTGTGCCAGGTTGATGGTTTGCATTTTTGGCCGTGCTTCAATCAAAGGCCGTGCCACAGTTCATTTGTTGATAATATAGCGCCAACAAACCATTCGACGACGGACGCGGGGACAGCCCGCGACTTCGCCCAGCTTACTCCCAGCCGCGCCCGTCAATTACGACGTTAGATCATAAATGGAGATATAGTGCTAGCTGATATAATTCAAAATCAATTTGTGCAACTTATTTTAGCTATCTCGACAATTCTGGGTGGTATCGTTGCATATAAGGAATTATTTTCAAAGAATAACAAGATTATTGATAAAAGAGTTTCATACAATGTTACAAGAACCAGCACACGAAACAACAATAACTCAGACTCAGATAAAAAACCTCCTTATAAAGGTAAAATAGTTAGCGATATTACAAATGGTGACTTAGGAGAATATTCTATTGCTTTTGATTTCTTTCAAAAACATAAGAATGCAGAGATAATTAATCGAGACATTATCAGAGAAAAACTTTGCCCAATCTTAAACAACACCGCTGTAGGAAAAGATGAATTTGAAAAAGAAAAAGTAAGAAAAAATATAATTAAAATAATACAAGACATTAAAACAAACAAATATATAGCCGAATCAAAGACATACTTAACGATTAGTGAATATGATTTCTCAAAAAAAGGTTTTTTTATTATTTTTCGTTGTGATGATTTTAACAACCAAGGTTTAACTTTCGATGTCGACACTAAAAAAAGCACCTTGATTGATAGATTTTTCATAAAAATTGAAGATCAAGATAAAGCAAAAAAATGGCGTGATGATTTTTATCATTTAAATGATAATTTATTACTAAGAGGATTTCAAACATATGCGCCTGGCGGAATGGATTCAAAAAAAATTCAAGATATTTGCCAGCTCCTTATAAGCATAAAGAATTGTAGATTTGACAGTGGGCCTTGGGATGCAACTACAATGCTAGATGTTACTATTTTTGGTATGTCTCTTAAATATACAAGATTTCCAGAAATACCAGAATAAAATCTAACGATTGTATATGGTCTCCACAGTCAACCCTTTCCAGCAAAGATCCAATAAAAACCCTCAAGGCGCAGTTCCTGTGCCTTTTGGTGCAACAGCCCATGCTGGCTTCTTTGCCTGAAACGCCGGTATTGTCAAGGAGGAGTCCCGCAGGGAAGCTCCTTGACAATGCCGGTGTGTAAGGCATCCTGTTGGCGGGCTGTTGTCTTCGTCATGTGTGTTTTCCCCCTGTGTTGCGGGTGACGGTTTTGCTCAAGGACAGGCATTGGACAGACCAAACTGCATTCGTATATCCGGCTTCTTTACGCGGGGCGCATTGCCCCTGAGCCATCATGGAAACCGCGTAGCAGGTGCCTATCGTTCGACCGGGCTTGGATTGCGCCACTCTCGTTACCGGCTTTTCCTGCTACTGGTTTAACCTGTCAAACCATGAACGTACTGTCGTCTACGCAAGGTCAGGGAGGGGAAAACGGGGTATCAGGCTGGGCAGTACCCCGCTTGGTAAGGTTTGCCGCTTTTCCAGCACGCCCACACGGTCCGCGCCAGTTTGTTGGCAAGGGCGACAGCGGCTTTGTTATGCCCGCTGCGCTGTTCCAGCTTCACCGCCCATTCCTGCAAGCGGGCAAGGGGTTTGCCGGATTTCGCCTGCCGCTTGGCAGCCACCAAAGCCGACCGCGCCCCGTGGACCAGCAAGGTACGCAAGTAGGTGTTGCCTTGTTTGGTGATGCTGCCCAGGAAACGGCGGTTGCCACTGCTGCTTTCGCGTGGGGTGATCCCCAGCCATGAGGCAAATTGGCGGGCGGACTGGAACTGTTCGGCTTTGCCGACCGCCGCGACCAGGGCAGTGCTGGTCAGCAACCCAATGCCGGGGATGGTTTGCAGGTTGGCAACCGTTTCATTCTGGCGGGTGGCATGGATGAGCTGCTGTTCCAGTCCTGCCATATGGGTTTCCAGCGTTTCCAGTTCCTGCATCAACGGGCGCAGCATGTACAAGGTGAGTGAGGACAACTGCCCCACATGAAGGTTGGCTTCCCGCAAGGCTTCGCGGTCACTGGCAGGCAACGGGATGCCCTGTTCGCGGAACACGCCGCGCAGGAAATTCATCCGTGCCACCTTGGTGCGTTTCCATTGTTCACGCAAGCGGTGCATCTGTTGCAGTTCCTGCTGCCCGATGCTTTTGATGGCCACCGGCTTGATCCCTTCACAGCGGTACGCTTCCAGCAGGGCTTCGCAATCGGTACGGTCGGTCTTGTTGCGGCGGCGGTAGGGGCGGACATATTGTGCGGGCAGCAACAGGGCTTCGTGCCCCCATTCACGGAATAACCTGCCCCAATGGTGGGCACTGCCGCAGGCTTCCATCACCAGCAGGGCTGGCTCTTGTTCATGGATAAACTGACGGAAAGCGTCGCGGTCAAGCCGCCGCCGCTGGGTGATGCGGTATTGTGGGGTGGCAATCGCCAACTCGAAAACAGAAGTGGCAAGGTCGATGGTGATAATGGTATTTTTCATGCTTGGTCTCCATGGTTTTCAGCGTTTAACAGTGGCACTATGATGCCGTGCTGGGGCTGTGGAGACCATTCCATCATTCGACGACGGACGCGGTGACAGCCCGCGACTCCGTTTTGATTACTCCCCGCCGCGCCCGTCAACCGAGACGTTGGCGGCAGAGAGTTTGGTGATTTTTGCCAAGTTGGGTAAATAAAGACATTAGGTTTTCCCTTGCTGAAAAATTACGGTGGTTATATTCATCATGAATAAGAGTTTTTATATCGCTTTTTCTATTTTTGCATTGCTCCTGTCAAGTGCAACATTTGCTGAATCATTACAAGATGAGCTATTCGCCAAAGTCATCGCTGGGGCTAACTGCAAACAAAGTATAAATAATGGCTTGATTTGTGATTATAAAGTTGGCGACCAACTAAGTTTCTCCATCAAAGATGCGGGAGATTCAGATACCGTTATTGGGTTCAATCAATCTGATATTGATAATGAGTTTTATGCTGTGTTTTATGCCAATTGTATTGTCGTAGTTCCCGGGCACGCACATCCACGGAATTATGATAAAGACTATGGGATATATGTTTCACCCAATAATGGGCAGGTTTATCAAACAAAAACTGAATGTCAAGCAGCCAACAAAAGCATTGGTACGCCGCGCTGATGCGTGACAGACAACACTAATTTGAACGACCGAAAATAGAGAGATTACCCGTTGCTGATAAAATACAGTGGTTACGTTCATCTACTCAGATTGGTGGTTGCCCGATCGTTCACGGTGCGCTGATGCGTGACAGACAACGCCAACTTGAACGACCGAAAACAGAGAGATTATCCGTTGCCGACAAAGTGTGGTGGTTACGTTCATCTACTCAGATTGGTGGTTGCCCGATCGTTCACGGTACGCTGATGCATGAGAGACAACACCAGCTTGAGCGAGCAAAACAGAAAGATTATCCGTTGCCGACAAAGCACGGTGGTTACGTTCATTTACCGAGATTGGTGGTTGTCCAGCGTTCACAGTGCGCTGATGCGTGTGATACCGTGCCAACTTGAGCCGTTTTTATAGTGTGGGTTAGCTTCATTAATAAAGAGAGTTCATCTTGTTATTGAGATCAATCCAAGTGCCAACGAGTGGTTCGACGACGGACGCGGTGACAGCCCGCGACTCCGACCAGCCTACTCCCCGCCGCGCCCGTCAACCGAGACGTTGGCAGCAGATAAAGCGGTGGTTAACGGCAAATTAAAGAGAAGAGGGTGTTTTTCAGTGCGATAAAGTGCGGCGGCCATGTTCATTTGCCTGAACAGGTGGTTGCCCAAAGTTCACGGTGCGCTATCGCGTGACAGATTACGCTAACTTGAGCGCCCGGAAACAGGACACTCACCCGTTGCTGAGAAAATGCGGTAATTCTGCTGATTTTTCATGATGGGTGGTTTCCCAAAGTTCACGGTGCGCTATCGCGTGAGAGACAACGCCAACCTGGACCACGAAGAACAGGGCTTTATCCGTTGCTGACAAAATACGATGGCTATGCCGATTTTCCGTGATTGGTGGCTGACCAATTGTTCACGGTGCGCTAACGCGGGAAAAGACAACACAAACCTGAACGACTGAAAATAGGGTGCTTTCCGTTTTCGATAAGGTGCGGTGGTCATGTCAATCTTTCATGATTGGTGGTTGGCCAATTGTTCACGGCGCGCTATCGCGTGAGAGACAACACAGACCTGAACGACTGAAAATAGGGTGCTTCCGGTTGTTGATAAAGTGTGATGGTCATGCCAATCTTTCATGATGGGTGGCTGCCGAACGTTCACAGTGCGCTGAAGCGGGAAGCTGTGTGCCAACTGATCCAGTTTTAATACGGTGAGTGAGAGATTTATCAAAGACAGCTTGTCGGCTATTTGAGGTTAATCCAAGTGCCAACAAGAGTGTCGACGACGGACGCGGTGACAGCCCGCGACTTCGCACAATTGACTCCCTGCCGCGCCCGTCACACATGACGTTGGGCGAGTTAAAAAAAAGTGCATCGCCAGATTCAAAGACCGAATAAAAATGTTTTCATCATGTGCTAACGCGGGAAATACCGTGCCAAATTCAAAAGCCGAAAATACTGATTCCGGTGGCCGCGCTGATGCGCGGGAAAGTTTGTACCCTGTCCCATTCGTGCCAGCCCAAAAAAATCGTGCGCTGATGCGTGACAGACAGTGCCAACCTGACCGCCTGAAAATAGAGCGTTCATCCTTCGCCGACAAGAAAGGTGCTTACGTTCATTTGCCCAAAATGGTGCCAAACCAACAAAACCCTGCGCTGATGCGTGATAGACCGTGCCAACCTAACGACTTGAAAAAAGAACGCTTGTCCTTCGCTGATAACAAAAGTACTTCGGTTCATTAGTACAGTGAAGAAAATATTTTTCCATCTTTACGGCTCCATTCCGGTTTCCTTTCATTCGCCGCTATCCATTGATGAGGCTGTCTCCAGGTTGCGATCAACAACGACTCGTTCAGTTTTTCAGAGTATCACCTATGAATCTGCCTGTGGTTTTGTCTTTTCTCGATACGTTTCTCTTCGAAGAACTGCGCCATTTGTCACCAACGCTTTCAGTTTGCAACTTCGTGGCAGATTTAAAAATATAGATAACGCTACAGTTTTTCAGGGTTCATTTTCAGTGGCATGGTTCCCTAAAATTTTTATATCAGTAGTGATTGTCTTCCTTTCCATACTGACAGTTAACTCTCTTATACAAGTTCTTAACAACCAGATTGATATGTGGTTCGCTCCTATAGTCCCTCTTTTCATGATGGGCTTTGCTATATTCATGGTACAGTTTGGAGCGTGGTCTTCTGAATATGATCAAGCGTTTATTTCAAAAATTGTCAGAGAAGCACTCAAAAATGATAGTGCTACATCATGAGCCAATATATTTAAAGGCTACACTAATAAAGCCCAACAAGTGTGTCGACGACGGACGCGGTGACAGCCCGCGATTTTTAACGGCTTACTCCCCGCCGCGCCCGTCACACGAGACGTTAGCCGCCTATCTCCAACAGTGGCGTGATATACATCGCATGGTGTAAACTTCCCGAAGTGATAGTAGCGAGACATCATAAAAGAATAAGCTATTAATTTTAAGGTTTTTAATAAGGAAAAGAAAAATGGCCTTGACTAAATGTAAAAAATGCGGCACTGAAATCAGCACAAAAGCAAAAGAATGTCCTAAATGTGCTGCTCCTCAAGGACCTAAACAATACAATGTAGCAATATTAATTTTCCCGCTTATTATTGGCTGGTTACTTTATTCGTTTTTTACTACGGATCATACATCATCAAGTACCAATTCATCAGGATTTAGAGGTGCCGAGTTTAGCACTTTAGAGCAATGTATGACTGGACTACAAAAAGAGCTTGGCGCAAAACTCAGGGTAATAATAGATGAACCTGAAGAAGTAACAGGTTCGCAAGCAGATGGTACATTTTGGGCGTGCGAAAAGAAATCAACAGGAACCAAAGGAATATATTGGGAGGGATATTATAAAGCAAAATAAATTTACACTAATTTTCCTTCTAAAAATTAAAAAGGATAATCGCTTGATATATTGTTCAATAAAAGATAATTGGATAAGAGTGAGAATAATGCATTCTGTTGCCCACAGTTATTATGAATTGGCTCACAGTTCAGGCTTCAGACAGAAGATGATGAGTAATGATGATTTTTTTCCATTTGACTTAGCACAATATGATCTAATTGAAAAAGAATCATCTATTATTGGTATGGTTATGGCGTGGAGTGTTATTACATTGGAGTCCATAATTAATCAAGCCTTGGCAGAATCACTAAATGATAGATCAGTCGTTATAGAAGCGATTGAGCATCCCAATAGTGTCATCAAAAAATTTAGAATAGATACATCCGTAAAATCCGATCTAGCTAAAAAGATAATAATCCTGAATGATCAGAAAGAGAATATTGGTGAGTATATTGATGCGGCAACTAGTCTTAGCCATATTCGCAATTTAATTGTTCATGACAAGCCATTTAATCTTATTTATCATGGAGATGGTGATGTCAAAATTGAGCATTTTAGATCGCGTGGTGAAGCTTTTAATAAACAATTAAGATACGAATATCTTCGTGATTTTTACGCTAAATGTGACAAAGTATTGAACTTCATCTTACCTAAAATAAGTCCAAGCATAATTAATACTCATGAAATAAGGGAACCTCTAAAAACCCCCGTTCCCGCGCCGACTATGCGAAAATAGCCACTTGACCGACAAACAGCCCCGATCACGATGAGTAAGAAAAGCGCCATCAAAACCAGTCTATTTGCCGCTGAAGAGCGGGAACAGAAACTCGACCGTAAGGGGGACCTGTTGTCCACGCTGGAAAAACACGTCAAATTTTCCGATCTGGCTGCTGAAATCGACCGGATTGCCCCGCGCCCCAACCGAAAACAGGGAGGCCGTCCGCCCTACCCGACCGAACTGATGGTGCGGGTGTTGGTACTGCAGCATCTGTATAACCTGTCGGACGAAGCGCTGGAATACCAACTGCTTGACCGGCTGTCCTTCCAGCGCTTCTGCGGTCTGCGGCATTCCAGCAGCATCCCGGATGCCAACACCCTGTGGGTCTTCCGTGAACGGATCAGCGCGGCAGGAGGTGCTGATGCCTTATTTGATGCCGTGCAGCGTCAGTTGCAGCAACACGGGTTCATTGCCCGTGGCGGGCAAATCGTTGACGCCACGCTGGTGGAGGCTCCCCGGCAACATTTCCGCAAAGCGGAGAAAGAAAAGCTGGTACAGGGTGAAACACCACCGGAGTGGACGGACGCGCAACGCCGCCAGAAAGACACCGAAGCCAGTTGGACAAAGAAGCATGGCAAAAGCCACCACGGTTACAAGCTCAGCATCAGTGCCGACCGGAAATATAAACTGATCCGCAAACGCCACGTCAGCACCGCCAAAGAACACGACACCAACCACTTTGAAGACGTACTTGATCCCGCTAACACCAGCCGTGACGTGTGGGCGGACAAGGGGTATGAGGACAGGGCGCGAGAACAACGCCTCCAGCAAAACGGTTGGCGGTTGCACATCCAGCACAAAGCCAAACGTGGCAAGCCGCCATCCGAATGCCAGAAACGCCGCAATACCCGTATCGCCAAACCACGTGCACGGGTCGAGCATGTGTTTGGGGCGATGTTGGCGATGGGCGGAAAACGGATCCGCAGCATTGGGTTGGCGCGAGCAGAATTTGGCCTAAGCATCAAGGCGGCTGTTTACAACCTGCGGCGGCTTTGTTCGCTCAAAGAAAGCGGAGTTGCGCCCATTTGAGGGGAAATCCCCCCAGAATCCGCAAGAAGGCGGGAAAATAGGCATAAAGTAGGCTTGATACACCCCAAAAATGGGTTGGCTTGATTATTTTTAACAAAATACCGGAAGGGTAAAGCTAAGTGCTGCGCTACTCCGGCTTTTTAGAGGTTCCCATAAGTTTTAGTTCGTTATTAAAAGGCTAACAAGATTCTCGACGACGGACGCGGTGACAGCCCGCGAGTTCCAACAATTTACTCCCTGCCGCGCCCGTCAGATTTGACGTTGGGCACAATAAAACCGCTATCCTTGGAAACTAACTATGAAAAAACATGAATTTGATGTTGCACTTTCATTTGCGGGGGAAGATAGAGAATATGTTTCTTCTGTAGCAGAAATCCTAGCAAAAAATGGATTAAAGGTTTTTTACGACAAATTTGAAGAAGTAGAATTGTGGGGTAAAAATCTATATGAATATTTAAATGAAATTTATGAGAAAAAATCAGCATATACCGTAATTTTTATATCAAAGCATTATAAAGAAAAATTATGGACAAATCATGAGCGGCAATCAATGCAGGCTAGAGCATTTGAAGAAAATAAAGAATATATTCTTCCTGCTAGATTCGATGACACTGAAATACTAGGAATACTAAAAACAACAGCATACATTTCACTAAAAGATAAATCTCCACAAGAATTTAGCGAGCTATTATTTAAAAAAATAAAAAAAGAAAATAACATAGAGTTTCATAAGCAAGCAGAACAACAGGAAACAATATTTTTACATCAGGCAGATCATGAAATGCTTGATTCATCAGGAACTTTCCAGAAGTTTTCTTTGAGAAGAATTCATAAGGAACTTAACTATGAAATGAGAATATTGTTCTTGACATTAAATATAGATGGAAGAATAGTAATCCCGCAGTCATATTTTTTTGAATTCCCTACAATAAGAAATATACTTAATAGACACTCTTGTCTACTGGAACTAGGTTACTTTCAATTCATATCTGATTATGCAGATCCATGGGATTTTATTGAATATAAAAAATACACTTATGAAAAAGCCATTTGGGTTCCAAAATATAACGATGCTTACTTCAAAAATAATTTATATGGATTTGACAAACTTCCCACACAGATAGCTTGCCAAGCTGGAAATATAGGAGGAAAAATGATTACTCCATGGACAAAGATAATAGAAAACGAAGCAAAAGAAATAGGCTATCCTACAGATCGGATTAAAGAGCTCTCCAAAAGAGTCAATGAAACTGAAAGCAAAGCTTTTTTATATGATAATTTATTAGAACATATAATAGCCGCCAACATCACTAAAAGTGAAGCTAAAATTTTAAAGATAAGAAGTCACTATAATGGAGAATATCTAAGAACATATAGGGAAAAAGGAATGGAAATACCAACAAATTCCAGTTTAGTTTCCAATGCTTTATTACCAAACAGCAATAATAATAAGTACAATATAAATCTATGGAAAAGAATCTTCACCTTGACGAAATTTAACAATTATGTTAATAACGCCAGTTGCAAACAAATACTTGAACTAAAATTAAATGCAAGCTTTTCCATAATAATAGAGAAAATAAAAAATAAAAGTTTTTTATCTGTAAATCCAAGTTTTTCGCCAGAAATAAAAGAATTGGAAACATTAAAACTAAACTCTTATGAATAACATTATATGTAACAATTATTCAGCATTATCAAAATATTATGATGCTATAACAAACACTAAGAGAAGAAAGTTTTTAGCGAAAGAAATTAATCTAATTGCAAGTTCCATTGATTCATCAAACAAAAATATTCTTGATATTGCTTGCGGCACTGGAAATTTATCAATAGAACTTTCTAAATACAGTTATAATATTATAGCTTTCGATAACTCTGATTCCATGATAAGTATATTTAAAGAAAAAGCCATCAATATTCCAAATATTACCATAACTAACATGGCAATGGAAAAATTCCATTCAGATGTTAAAATAAAGCTAGCTGTATGCACATCCTTTTCGCTAACATATTTAAAAAATCCAGAAAAAGAAAAATTCTTACGCTCATTATATAACTCCCTAATTGATGGAGGAGTATTTGTCATGGATATGCTTCACCCAACAGCTATATTCAGATATTTCTCAAATCAAAAAACAAGAATTATAGAAAAATCAAGTATCGAAACAAAATTGGAAAGTTACAATGAAAATTCAGGGGTTTATTCTGTAAGTTATATCGTGAGAAAAAATAACGACAGCTTTACTGAAACTCATGATGGTTTCGTTATTAGCTCTCAAGAAGCAATTAATTTATTAAAAAGCATTGGATTTAGAAAAATCGCTTACAGGGAAAGAGAGTCAAACTCAGACTCTAGTGCTTACGAACTTTTTTGCTACAAATAAATTATGAGGCTAATTATGAAAAGCGAGAATAAATATCAAGACTTTGCAAAGGAAACTTCAGAAAAGTTCCTTGAAAAAATAATAGAGGAAAGAGGCAGTGAGATAGTAAACAGCAATTTTGACAACATGGATAATACAACGCCATTAAAGCCTGTATTAATTAACAATCATGAAAATCTTTCTTTATCTGAAAAAAATAAAATTCTTGATAGTTACTCTAAAAATGGAGCAGCATATATTATCTCATTAACCCCTCCAGAACATAAAGAAAGTCATCCAATTTTCAAATTAACTGAGCAACTCAAGGACGAGTTAAATTTACACTATCCATTAAGGCATCCATTAGAAGGACATCCTGAAGCCGTAAAAAGATTTGGTGAAAATGATGGAACATTTAAAATTTATGATCTTCCAGATAACTATACTAAAAACTCTTATAGAGAAGTGGCTGAAACTCATGAAGCATTTCACGTACACCAAGATGGATTAGGAAGTGGCGGTACTGTTCAAACAGCCATTTTATACGCAGACTCAATTCCTATTTTCGGTGGATATACTTTTCTATATGACTTATTTAGTATTGCATTTGCAGTTTACAATAAAGACCCAAAGGCTTTTCAAAGTCTTTTTTTACCAAATGCGATAACAGCAATAAGACCTCGTGGAAAAGGAGCAATAAAAGTAACAAGTCCTGTATTCTATATTGACTACTTCAATTTGCCTCATGCTTTTTACAGAAAAGATAGTGGTGAATATAAAATGCTTTGGGAGGATAGCGCAGACTTAATGAGAGCAAAAGAATTAATGAGTCAGTATACTGAGCCTTTCTGTCCACTCTCAAAATTTGTATCATATACCCCAAATAGTTTTCTGATAATTAGGAATAGAGATATGGCTCATGGAAGAACTGCATTTATTGATGGAATTGATAATTGCAATAAGCGACTATTATCAAGAAAGTGGTATATGATTAGCAAAGATCACCAAAAATACAAACACATACCGGGTACAATTGCGGCCAAAAAATATGCAGATTCTATTGGTGGTTTATTTCTAGACAAATACCATTATGGAGAATGGTTATATGATATAGAAAAAGATGTAAACAACAGAATCAAGTAAGAGGAAATTATTTTATGCTTACTATTTGTGGTTCGCTATCTTTTTTTGAAGAAATTAGAGAGCTTAAAAAAAAGTTAACTACTCTTGGTATAAGTTCAGAAATACCCGATAACTACGATGAGGGAAATGATAAAGTCGATGGCGAAGTAATGATTGAATCCATCTTGTACAATAGATTTATTAATTCACATTTGGAAAAAATAAGCAATACAAATGGAATTCTTATTGCTAACTATAAAAAAAATGGAATAGATGGTTATGTTGGTCCAAACACACTCGTTGAAGCTGCATTTGCTTATGCTCTGAATAAAAAAATATTTATTCTAAACAATCTAGGCAAACAGGGTTCGCGTGACGTTTTGCTTGGTATGCTACCAACTTTATTGAAGGGTGACATTAATGCAATTAAAAACCATAGAACATGATGTTTTTAAGTTAGCTAAAAATTTATTAGAAAGAAATAGATTAGGCGTTTTATCAACCATAGCTAAAGATTTAAGTGTTCAATCAGCAGTGGTAGGCTACGCAGAATGCTCAGATTTTTCAATTATATTTGGTAGTGATATATCATCAAGAAAATACAATAATCTTACAAAAGTGCCACGAGTGTCATTTGTTATTTGGGAAGGAAATGAAACATTACAATATGAAGGAAATGCGTCAATAATTGATAGGGAAACAGATGAGGTTAATATACATGCTCAAAAACATATCTCGTTCGAGAAATATAAGCATATTAAGACAAACATTTATTATAAAATAACACCCTTATGGATGAGATATTCTGATTTTTCCACTAAACCAGAACTTGTTCTATCTTATTCTTTTAAATAAGCCCAACAAGTGTGTCGACGACGGACGCGGTGACAGCCCGCGATTCTTAACGGCTTACTCCCCGCCGCGCCCGTCACACGAGACGTTAGCGGCAGACCGTGCCATCGTCAGCTTGTGCAAACCTACATAAATTTCCTGAATCTAAATGGTGGGTTTGCTGGTTTATGGTATTTAACCTCAATTTCTAATTTTTCAATCAATTTAAAAATAGCAGGATGTGTCATTTCAATGTCTGTATTATAGCGCATTTCGTTAACCAGCGCTTTCATCAGCTCGTGCAAATTACCGTCCTCGTTTTGCTCTAAGCACTCATAATCAACGGACATCACATTGTCTTTATGCGTTAACTTTCTCATGTCAATAATCTATCCAAAAACAATTAAGAAAATATTAGGCTAACAAATCGGCTCGACGACGGACGCGGCGTTCATTCGCCGATCTCCGTCCAGTTGCCGTGCCGCCGCGACCGTCAGCCGCGAGGTTGGCAGCAGATAAAGCGGTGGTTAACGGCAAATTAAAGAGAAGAGGGTGTTTTTCAGTGCGATAAAGTGCGGCGGCCATATTCACTTGCCTGAACGGGTAGTTTCCCAAACTTCACGGTGCGCTATCGCGTGAGAGACAACGCCAACTTGGACCACTAAGAACAGGGCTTTATCCGTTGCTGACAAAATACGGTGGCTATGCCGATTTTCCGTGATTGGTGGCTGACCAATTGTTCACGGTGCGCTAACGCGGGAAAGACAACGCCAACTTGAACCACGAAGAACAGGGTTTTATCCGTTGCTGACAAAATACGGTGGCTGGGCTGATTTTCCGTGATTGGTGGCTGCCCAATTGTTCACAGTGCGCTATCGCGTGAGAGACAACACAGACCTGAACGACTGAAAATAGGGTGCTTCCGGTTGTTGATAAAGTGTGATGGTCATGCCAATCTTTCATGATGGGTGGCTGCCGAACGTTCACAGTGCGCTGAAGCGGGAAGCTGTGTGCCAACTGATCCAGTTTTAATACGGTGAGTGAGAGATTTATCAAAGACAGCTTGTCGGCTATTTGAGGTTAATCCAAGTGCCAACAAGAGTGTCGACGACGGACGCGGTGACAGCCCGCGAGTCCCAACAATTGACTCCCCGCCGCGCCCGTCACACATGACGATAGCGCAGAACCGCTCGCGCGGTCCTGCACTATCGCGTCGGAGTTGAGCTTCGCTCGCCCGGTTTGATAACCGCCGCGCTCCGCGCTCTGGCTATCAACCCGTTCGAGTGGACGCATTTGCGCCCGCGAGCGACTCCCCCCGGGAGTCACTTCGCAGCCACAAACGCGCCACTCAACTCCGACGCGTTATGCCCACAAGTAAATGACTTACCCTTACCAAATGTATATCAACAAAACATCAAAAATTCTTAACAAACTACTCATTAAGGTTTATAGGAGATACTTAAAAACGTTAGGGTACTCAAAGTATTTATCCAAATATTTATTTCGCTTCAGTTCGGGATTTATATATCTTTATGTTTAATATTAATAGATATAATAGGTCTTTTTCTAGGACAAACCGACAACCTAGGGCCTTTTGGAGATTTTCTTGGCGGGACTCTAAATCCAATTTTCACTTTTCTAATGCTGATAGGTCTTGTCATTACGATAGTCCTACAAAAAATAGAATTATCGTTGGCTAGAAAAGAATTTCAAAGATCATCTAATGCATTAGAATCCCAAGGGGATTTCCCTGAAAGATTCCCCCGCAATGGCTACACTTGTCTTATCGACAAGCGGAGTCCCTATCCCCATGCCCCCCGAACCCCAAACAGCTAACCCGATCCTGAGTGAATCCCAGATAGCCGACCTGAAACTGGCGGCCTCGAAAATGTCTGGCAGCACCCGCCGTGCGTTCCAGGCGGACATGAGCCGGAAATATTGTGCAGGCAACGCCCGCCAGACTGAAAGGTGTTTTGGCTGGGGTCGGGAGGGGGTGCAGTTGGGTTTGGAGGAACAGCGCAGCGGCATGGTTTGCGTGGGTGCGCAGGCGGCGTATTGTGGCCAGAAGCGCTGGGAGGAAACCCAGCCGGAAGCGGCAGCCGCCTTGCTGGCGCTGGCGGAAGCACATAGCCAGCAAGACCCGACATTCCGCAGCAGCATCGCCTACACCCGCCTGACGGCGGCGGAAGCCATCCGGCAGTTACAGGCCATGGGTTTCAGCGGTGGACAAGTGCCCGCCCCCCAGCACCATGGCGCGGATACTCAACCGGAATGGCTACCGCCTGCGCAAGGTGGAGAAAAGCCAAGCCGCAAAAAAAATTCCAGAAACCGACGCCATCTTCGCCAATATCCAGGCCAACGATGGGCAGTTTGCCGATGGGGCGGTCAAACGCCTGAGCATGGACTGCAAGGCGACCGTCAACATCGGTGACTACTCACGGGGCGGGAAAACACGGGGTGACAATAAAGCCGCTGACCATGAGATGGGCTGCAAAGAGAAATACATCCCTTTTGGCGTACTGGATGAGGACAGTGGGCAGGTTTACCTGACCTTCGGCAGTTCCAGCAAAACCAGTGACTTCATCGTGGATTCCCTGTGCCGGGTATGGGAACAGATGCCTTCTGCTGACAAGGACGCCTGCCAGTGCATCCAGATCAAAGCGGACAATGGCCCGGAAAGCAGCGGGATCAGGACGCAATTCCTCAAGCGCATGGTGGAATTCGCAACCATACCGGTAAGACAGTCCACCTGCTGTACTACCCGCCTTACCACAGCAAGTACAACCCGATTGAACGCTGCTGGGGGATTCTGGAACAACACTGGAACGGCACCCAGCTCAAGGATGCCGAAACCCTGCTGGAATGGGCAAAAACCATGACCTGGAAAGGCATCAACCCCATGGTCGAATTCAGTCGCAAGGTTTATGAGAAGGGTGTGACCCTCAGCAAAAAAGCTATGGAGGCTGTTGAGGCGAGGCTGGAAAGAAATGCTGCTTTACCAAAATGGGACATTCTGATTCGCCCTGTTTTGGGTAATGTCTTTGAGGTAAATCACCCAAGGTAAAAACCTAGAGTATCAGAGGTTTGAAAATACTTTTTTTAAACTTGGCTCAATATGCGTTTCAGGGTCTTATCCCAACAGCAGCGAAAGCAAGGACTGTAAGGCAGCTTGCCCCCGTTTCCTGATGTTGTGAAGAGACTCGAAGAATGCAAGGTAACACGGTAGCTTTTCTTGTGAGATCCCCCGATGAGGTCGTAACCATGAGCGTAACAGTGACCAAAAACCTTCCATCGTATTGACGTGGACTTCATGGAAACCGTCACCATCTTCGTCACGGGCATATTCGCCTGCGCCATGGTTGACGGTTTTGTGGGCATAGCCCCATTCTTCCAATCGGCTGTAAATGTTGTACTCATCGGTGTAGACCAGCGTGCCTGCTGCCACCGTTTCCACAATCAACGGCTTGATCGTCGTCTGTTTCACATTCGCCAGCATACGGATCACGACCTCCCCGGAACGCTGGATCATGCCGAAAATGGGTGGTTTGTCCTTTTTCCAGTGTCCCACGCCCCGGCGCACCTTTCAGGGCGCGGCGGCGACCTTCACGCCCAGCATCCGCGACGGCTTCGGGGTTTCCCTGTGTCCAGCCTTGACATAAACCTCATCAAATTCAACATTCCCAAACAGGTTTACTGGCGTTTTTTTTCTCGACACCACGCCGTAACTGTTCCGTCATCGCCTGAACATCATCCTTGTTCAACCCCAATTCGCGGGCGATTTGTTGGTTGGACAGGTTCAACGACATCAGGTACAGGCACAACACCCACACCTTCAGCGGCTGGTGGTGGCCTTCAAACACCGTTCCCGTCAGGTCATCAAAACGCTTTTGGCAATCCTTACACTGGTAACGCTGGCGTTCCTGCTGGGTGTCATCCTTGCCTCGACGGATAGTGTCCTGTGAACCGCAGTGCGGACAAATCACCCCATTAGGCCAACGCACGGAACGGACTTGCTCGAAACAGGCGGCATCACTGGTCAGGCTGGAAATACTGATGAGCGAGGTCATAAAGCCTCTCCTTGGCTATCGGAAATGACTAACTTTACCGCTATCCATCACGTTTGCAATGCCGGGGAAAACAAGACCCTGAAACGCATATTGAGCCTTAAACTTTTAGAGCTTCTTGAGGCATCTCGTAATGACGTATATTATGTACGTCGTATTTCATCAGACGAATACTCAGGCAGAGATGCAATACATAAAATCTACAAACAATTTACTCAAGATTTCTTACATGACACTCAACTTTTGAACATGCCTGAGCCTTATGCTACAGTTCTTGGAGATGGTAAAAAATATTTTAGAGACGACTGTAAAAAAGTCGCAGGAATAAAGAAGAGATATGGCAATTTTTATTTGGGCAAGAATGGAGAAGACTTAGGTCAATATTTCAGGACACTATACAATATATTAAAATTTATTGACAATAATAAAGAGATCGACAATAAAAAACTATACACAAACCTTCTTAGAGCACAATTATCTAGATATGAACTTGCTTTACTTTTTTATAATTGTTTAAGTGACTTTGGCGAGCAAAAAATGGCTCCATTAGTCAAAAAATACGAAATACTTAAACATTTAGAAGAAAGAACAATACCCCCTGAAAATATAGGTATTTGGCGTGAGTTTATGCATAACGAGTGTGTCGACGACGGACGCGGTGACAGCCCGCGACTTTTAACAGCTTACTCCCCGCCGCGCCCGTCACACGAGACGTTATGCAACCAATACACCCCCAATATCTACATAAAATCCATGTATTTTAAAAAGAGATAACTACAATTACACAGTAATCGAGTATTATGTCCCTAGGGCATAGCTTAACCTTTAAGGATAGTCATGAAAAATATAGATGAACTTAAAAGAATCATTGAACAAGAAGAAAACATTGAAGACGAATCTGAAAATGAAGATGGAGAAGAATACTCTCGTTATGACATAACGAGTTATGGTATAGACTTTGATGTTGACGGTCTGGTAAGAAGATTAAAGAAAAACGATATATTTATACCAGAATTTCAAAGAAATTATGTCTGGAAGCTTACTGAAGCATCAAGATTTATAGAGTCTTTACTTCTGGGTCTTCCGGTACCAGGAATTTTTCTGGCACAAGATCAAGCAACTGGTCGCATGTTGGTCATAGATGGTCAGCAACGTCTTTTATCATTGAAGTATTTTTTCTTAGGTGAATTTAATCCGATTTCAGGAGCTAAAAGTAAAAGAGTATTTCGTCTTACTAAAGTTAAGAGAGATTTTGAAGGAAAGACTTACGAAGAACTAGACTCCAGAGATAGAATAAATCTAGAAAATGCAGTTATACATGCAACTGTAGTTAAACAAGAGTCACCATCTAATGATGATACTAGCATTTATCATATATTCGAAAGATTAAATAGCGGCGGAAGAAAACTAACAGCTCAAGAAATTAGAGTTGCTGTTTATCATGGTAAATTCATTGATCTATTAAAAGAAATAAATACCTTTGAACCTTGGAGGAATATTTTTGGCCCTGTCAATGATCGAATGAAAGATTTAGAATTGATACTTCGATTCCTGGCCATGAATGAAAAATATAATGATTACACAAAACCCATGACCGAGTTTTTAACAAAGTTTTGCTCTCAAAATAGAGACTTATCAGGTGAAAAGTATGAATATTATAAAGAGATTTTCAAACAAACTATAGAAAAATTCAGCACTTCAATTGATGATAAATTATTTAGACCATCAAGAGCATTGAACGTCGCATTATTTGAGTCATGTATGGTTGGTCTAGCAAAATGTCTAACTAGCAAAAGAAACATTACGAATGATGAAATCAAAAATTCATACAACTCATTGCTAGAGTCAATTGAGTTTCAGGAACTAATTTCTCAATCTACTTCTGATGTTAAAAATTTAAAGCGCCGGATGGAATTAGCAATCAATGCTTTCGCTGGGGAATAGCAGGTGAAAAGTAGACAGCTGAACAGCCAATATCAAAAAATAACTCAATTAATCAAAAATACTGGAATATCATGTGGTGACAATATTGAACTACAAGGCCATTGGGGTAAATATATTTGTATATTAGCAGCAGGCTTTTTAGAAAATGCAATAAGTGAGGTCTACATACCGTTAGTTAATTCATCATCTTCGCCGACTGTTTCTAATTTCACACAAAAAATTCTTGAGAAAATACAAAACCCAAAATCTTCAAAATTTATTGAGATTGCTCAATCGTTTAAAAAAGAATGGGGAGAAGAATTAGAATTATTTCTCTCAGATGAAAACAATAGAAAAGATGCCATAGACTCAATAATGCGAAACAGACATCTTATTGCTCATGGTAAAAACACATCTATTTCCGTAGTACAAGTTAAAGAGTTTCTTGATAAATCTGTAGAAGTGATTGATTATATTGAAACTCAATGCGGATATAACAATTCAAGTTAAAAACTTAGAGTTAAAATAGCATAACAAGCACATCGACGACGGACGCGGTGACAGCCCGCGACTCTTAACTACTGACTCCCCGCCGCGCCCGTCATGCATGACGTTGGCGTCATCAAAAACAAACCAATAAGTATCGCCAGATTGAGAAAGCGACAAAAGTTGGTTTTCCCTTAGCGGCAAAGTTCGGTGGTTACATTCATTTACCGTGATTGGTGGTTTCTCAATCTTCACAGTGCGCTGATGCGTGACAGACAACTCTAATCTGAACCACCGGAAAAGAACGTTTTCCCTTCGCTGACAACAAAAGTGCTTCTGTTCATCTGCCAAAATGGGAGCTGTTGTGGGTTTATCGTGCCGCGTAGACACGCGGTGAACCAAAACCACCAGCTTAACCACCGAAAAATAAGAATCAGTTTTAACTGAACAAAAATCCCGCCGCGCTGATGCGCGGGAAAGTTTGATCTTGACCATCGCTACTTGTCAGGGGGACACTAAACAGGTAACAAAACAGAAGTTTCCTACATGATCAGTAAGCGTTTTAACAAACCTGTCGTACTCACCTATCATGCAGCAGAGCAAATGGCAGAACGACAAATAGATGAAGAGACGCTTGCTGACCTAATAGAATCGGGTGATGTTAAATATAAAGACGAGCAGCATCTATGGATTTACAAATCATACCCCTGTCCGTCAAGACAACATGATATGCGCAGCCGCGATTGAGCGTAACAACCTGATTATTAAGACAGTTATGATCAACTGGGAGTTGAGCGATGAACATTAAGTACTACGAAGATGATGACATCCTGGTTCAACGGTTCAGTGATAACCAGATTGTCCGCGAGGTTTCACAGGGCTGGAACATCAACGTCAGCTACGACAAAGACGGCAATATCGTTCAAATTGTCATACTCGAAGCTAAAGAGAAGGGACTGTATCCTGTCATTCCTATGAAGATGGCTGCTTGATTTTTATGACGACCAATAGCTTGCACAAAAGTCATTGATTTATATAATTTAAATTCAAGAGCCAACAATTCTGTCGACGACGGACGCGGTGACAGCCCGCGATTCTTAACGACTTACTCCCCGCCGCGCCCGTCACACAAGACGTTGGCAGCAGATAAAGCGGTGGTTAACGGCAAATTAAAGAGAAGAGGGTGTTTTTCAATGCGATAAAGTGCGGCGGCCATATTCACTTGCCTGAACAGGTGGTTGCCCAAACTTCACGGTTTGCTATCGCGTGACAGATTACGCCAAATTGAACGACCGGAAACAGGACGCCCGCCCGTTGCTGAGAAAATGCAGTAATTCTGCTGATTTTTCATGGTTGGTGGTTTCCCAAAGTTCACGGTGCGCTATCGCGTGAGAGACAACGCCAACTTGAACCACGAAGAACAGGGTTTTATCTGTTGCTGACAAAATACGGTGGCTATGCCGATTTTCCGTGATTGGTGGCTGCCCAATTGTTCACGGTGCGCTCTCGCGTGAGGGACAACGCCAACTTGAACCACGAAGAACAGGGTTTTATCCGTTGCTGAGAAAATGCGGTGGCTGTGCCGATTTTTCATGATGGGTGGCTGCCCAATTGTTCACGGTGTGCTATCGCGTGAGAGACAACACTAACCTGGACGACCTTTCTGTCGCTGATAAAATGCGGTGGTCATGTCAACCTTTCATGATGGGTGGTTGTCGAACGTTCACAGTGCGCTGTAGCGGGAAGCTGTGTGCCAACTGATCCGGTTTTAATACGGTGAGCATTTATTAAAGGACAGCTTGTCGGCTATTTGAGGTTAATCCAAGTGCCAACAAGAGTGTCGACGACGGACGCGGTGACAGCCCGCGACTTCGCCCATTCTACTCCCCGCCGCGCCCGTCACACATGACGTTAGGCTAAAAAGCACAGAACAATAACCCTCAAAGTAACAACAAATGTCAAAAGATTTAAATCTAAAAAATATTCTTTTAACGAAACTTAATAATCTGCTGAATCCAAATCTACACAAAAAGATAATTTGGGGGTTATTTAGCACTGGAGCTTTATTGGTAGCAACGCCAATACTAAAATCCCTTTTTGCCAAAGTTGATTATACAGATACCGACCGCTCTGTAACTTTTGAAATAGCTCAATCAGATAATGAATTTTGGATTTGGATTGGGGTATTTTTTATTATCATGGCAGTTGCCTTATTTATAAAAGATAAATATTTTAGTAAAGAGCAGCCTTCGGAGTTTTTGGGAATAAGTTACTATATATGTAAAAATTACGAGCTTTTACTAGAAATATCAAAAAACGATTTATCGAAATTCCCCATAGATGATCCAATATTTTTTGAAACTACTGTTTTCGACTCTCTAAAAGAAATAATTAATCAACATCCTTATCCATATAGACGGTGCGGGGTCGACGGCGATAAATTTCCAAGCGTGGAAGAGTATATTAAAGCTCATAGCGATGCGCTCCCACCAAATAAAAATGATGGGCAATATTCTTACTTTGAGATAGTAAGAAAGCCTAAAATAAACGAGTTAGAAAAAATTAAGCATGAAGATGGTGTTCTACAGTTGATGTTAAATGGGTTAAATACAGATTTAGATGGAATTTCCTTGGTCGGCTGTTATCAAGATGGTTGCGGTGGAGAAGATGGTTTATACGAAGAGTATATTTTTAGAGAATTATGGTGTGTATTTTTGGCTATAGAAAACACGCATGATAAGCCCTTGAAATTAAATAACATAACATCAGAAATCATACAAAATCCTAGTTTTTCCTCATTTAAAAATAATGGAAAAGAAAATAATTTAATTTTGCCAGAAGCAATAATTAAACCTGGATGAACCATAATAATTCCTTTATCATTAATATTTCCACCATTATATGCATTAAAAACAGAATCATTATCAAAACAAGAAAAAAGCTGGGGACATGAGGTACAAACAGTTACTATGGAAAACATTATTTCTAAAAATCTTGATGACTTCTTTACATATAAAACTCAAATAATTCCAAAAGACATTAAATATTCGATTCAAGGTGTTAATTACTATCAAAGCATACATAAATTCAACTTAAATAATATATATGCTATTGATAGATTCTGGGCAATTGGTTCTTGTCCGCATTTATTCTTTCAGGTTGATGATAAGTTACATTATAAGAAAGAAATACTTGCACACTGCGAAAATAAAACTGGAAGAGAAATATTCCACATAGCCAAAAATGTTACATCATTTATTATTGCCGAAATAGAAGATGAAATAACCGAGATTGAACATATACTTATAAATGATAAAATTTATCAAGAACACATTGTGATAAAAAAGTCAGAACTTATTAGAGTGTCGGTATCCGAGGGGGATACAATTGAAATTAAAGGTCGATACGTTCCGCACTATAGCACATCGGCTCTGAAAGTATCGGCTAATAAAAGAAACCAATTGGTCGGAAATTTTTTACAAACAACGAATGCCAATTTATCTTTATAATATGAATAGCCTAACAATTATGTCGACGACGGACGCGGTGACAGCCCGCGACTTCGCCCAATTTACTCCCCGCCGCGCCCGTCACACGAGACGTTAGATTTACAAACAAATAGAGGCACTTATGGATTTATCTAAAATAATAGAAGATAAAGTCAGATACTTTAAAGGGGCAACAAGTGAGAGTGCCTTAAAAAATATCATACTGCATATAAAAATTGCAGAAAAACATTATGCAAATGCAAAAGAAGAACCAGACCATATATATTTATATACAGATGCAATCTATAGAACAAATCAAGCATTTGAAGGGGCTTTGAAAGAAGCATATAAAATCATTTCAAAAAAAGATGGAGAAAAACTAAAAGCTCATCAGTTAGAAGAATATTTTTTAACGAATGATATTGTGACAAAAAGAATTTCTAAACTATTAAAGAATTATCGTGAAGAATGGAGAAACTTATCAACTCACGATTATAACTTGTCTTTTGCCGAAGAAGAAGCATTTTTAGCCATAGTTAATATTTCTGCTTTTTTTGCAATTCTCCTTGATAAGATGATAAAAGATACTGCATATGAAGAAGAAAAGAAAACATTAGATTCTCTAGAAAATGTTGAAATAATAGATATTGAAAATGGACTTTTAGAAGCAATTGAAGAAAAAATTGGCTTATTCTTTGATTTGTACTGTGACAAATTCGAGCATCACAATTCTAATTATTTTGCAAGTGAATTGGCAGGTATTTTCCTAGCAAATATTGAAGACAACACTAAATTTGAAGTTTCAAGTGAAGTCAATCTTTCTTCTGATACTAATTGCAATGTTGACTTCCTTGTTACCGATAAAAATAACGAAGAAGATAAACTTATCATTGAAATAAAAATCTCTAAAAGTATTGTTGATGATGATATTGATAGTTGGCGAGAAAAGATACTGAATTGCTTAACTGACAACAACATAAAAAGTGGCATAATATTTATACCGCCACATAATAAAGATTCAGTCATGGAAGTAAAAAAATATGAGCACAATATAAAAGATGAACACTATAACATATCCATCATTTATCCAAGCACAAAATCAAATACAAATAACCTCACACTCCAACAGAGTGGCATTTACAAATCAAACTATTATTGGCTGAACTCTAATAAAACATTTGCAGTTGATGATTCTTGGCAAAAAATGATTGATAATAAAATTGGATGCACATATGGGCCGTTGTCCTATGGACAAAAACTCTATCATATCAGTAAAGGTGATAGAGTCTTTTTGTATGTTAACTCTCGTGGAATAGTTGCCAGTGGAGAAGTAACCTCACTATTTTCAGGTGAAGAAAACAATCCTCCATTAACTATTCCAGAAGATTTAGAAATGTCAGAATATTCAATTGGTGTTAATTGGGATGTCAAGTTAAATATAAACAACGCATTGACACCACCTGAGATTAGAGAAGTGGGACATCATATGTTTAGACCTACATTTTTCAAATTGAATTCTGATACAGGAAAATCAATACAAGAAATGTTAGTTAAACGAATTGATGGTGATAAAATCTAACGAGCGTGTCGACGACGGACGCGGTGACAACCCGCGACTCCGCCCAATCGACTCCCCGCCGCGCCCGTCACACATGACGTTGGCAATATACAGAGAGGCATAGACAATGAAACAAAAAACAAGAAAATATGGAAAGAAGAAAGGAGGTATCTCCCCTTCTGAGAAAAAATATGCCTTAAAAAACTCAACGGTACGCTGCCCTTTTTGCAATATAACATACCCTGCTTTATTAATTAGAGATCACATCAGTAAAGATCATCCTAACGAAAATATATCCAAGGTAGACATCAGGCCAAAAACAATCATTACCGCCTCTTATTTCAAAACTAGCAAAATAGACACTCAAGAAGTAAAAATTAAAGGCAAAAACATTAAAAAAGCAGTTGATAAAATCTCTGAAAACCCAATAAAAATACTACACAAAGAAAAACCAATACAGCAAACAAAAGAGCCAATCATTCAAAATAAAGAAATTCTCGACTACCTAGAAAAAAATCCAACTAAAGAAGGAATTGGAAAATTTGGAGTTCCTCAAGATAAATATAGATATGATTTTTACGGAAGCAATTCAATGGAATATGATATTTGGAGAAAAGGAGATAAAGACAAATAGCTGTCATACCGATCTTTTATAATTGGTGTCTAACCAATTGTTCACAGTGCGCTATCGCGAGAGAGACAACGCCAACTTGAACGACCAAAGAACAGAGAGTCCGTCCGTTGCTGACAAAATCCGGTGGCCATGTTCATCTTTCATGATTGGTGCCTGACCAACTGTTCACAGTGCGCTATCGCGAGCGAGACAACACCAACTTGAACGACCGAAAATAGGGCGTTTTCCCATTGCTGATAAAATCCGGTGGCCATTTTCATCTTTCATGATTGGCGGTTGCCCAACGCTCACAGTGTGCTGATGCGTGAGCCAATGTGCCAACTGACTCAGTTTTAATGCAGTGAGAGAAATTTTATAAATGATAGGTTGTCGGCTATTTGAGGCCAATCCAAGCGCCAACGAGAGTGTCGACGACGGACGCGGTGACAGCCCGCGAGTCCCAACAATTTACTCCCAGCCGCGCCCGTCACACATGACGTTATGATATTATAGACAGGTGATACCTTGAAAATAATTGACATATCAATAAAAAACTTCATGGGAGTAGAGAGCTTAGAAAAACTCAAGCTCGGCGACATGAATATATTTGTCGGGAAGAACGACAATGGCAAATCAACGATACTTAAAGCCTTAAATGCCTTCTTTAACGACAAGTTTATATTTCATGATGTCTATAAAAACACTCCAGATGGAGAGGTTACAGAAATAACAGTTAGATTCAAAAGCGACAATAATATAAATAGCCTTGCACTAGATAATGAAGGATATATTTGCCTTACCAAAAAATTCTCCATAAATAATACGGGAAAATTAAAAAAAGATAAATTCTATACTTGCTTAGATTTTGAATATGAAACAATAAGAAATTCTTGGGGCGTTAAAGAAGCCGATCTTAATAATATTTTGACATCTTTGTCTATTGAATTTTCTCGGTCAGGTCGTGGTGTTACTAACCTTTCAAAAATTGAAAAATTACAAGAACATACTGGCGAATATCCTAAGCTCCTAGTTCAACATATAGATGATGAATACAGCAAAAACCTAGCAAAACAATATCCCGGCTTAACATTCCCTGGATATTATTTATTTGATGCCGAGCAAAATCTAAATATTGGCGCTACAGAGTTCCAGAACCAATTTAAACCAATAGTCACCAACTCATTACAATCAAACACAGAGCTAACAAGTCAAATTGAAGCAAATGTTCAAAATGATTTAGAACTAGAATTTGATATTATTGCCAATCTAATGAAAAAGAACGTCCCAAATTTAGAAAAAATAAAACCGGATATTAGTTACAAATGGGATGGACTGGTTAAATTTGGATTAAATCTAAAGTTCAGCGGAGAAGATCATGAGATACCAATCACTCATAAGGGAACTGGTTTTAAACGTCTTTTGATGGTTGCATACTTTGAGTATTTATCTCAAAAAGAAACAGCCGGACTACAAATATTTGGCATAGAAGAACCGGAAACATATTTACACCCTGAATTACAATATGAGTTGTTAAACTCAATATTAGAAATATCAGATTATTCTCAGTTTTTGGTCACAACACATTCCCCCGTATTTGCTGGCGCAACACAGAAAAACAACATAGTCGTCGTCAAAAAAGAAGAAGGAAAATCAACATATAATACATATAACAATAACAACGACATCTTAGACGAAGTGATCAATGAATTAGGCATTAGGCCGAATTTCAACTTAATAAATGAAAATTATAGAAAAATAATATTTGTAGAAGGCAAGGGAGATTGCCTTTTTTGGGAGTGTGCGATTAGCAAATTAACAGATTATGTAAATAATGATATATTGTTTATCCCCTGCGGGGGGGAGCAAGTAGAGTTTTTTGTTAATGCGAGTTTATGTCAAAAACTACATCGTCGTTTTATATTCATATTGGATAGTGATAAAGGTGCTGTTGATTTTGCAGCAAAACTTGAAAATAAAAGAGAACTCAAAACAAAAATTGAAGATATGGGTGGGGAATTCGAGATTTTGCGCAAACGCGAGATAGAGAATTATTACCATCGAGACGCGATTATAAGAATAATAGGAGAGTCAATAACTATTCCCGACGATTTCATAATCGAGGATTATAGTGACATAAAAGAAGAAATAAAGTCAAAAATCTTATCTCAGAATCGAACTAACTTTAAGGCCAAAAATAACATGAGTATATTTAATGAAATGACAAGAGAGGAATGGTGCAGCGTTGGTTTCCAATTAGAAGATGGTGATACAGATTTGATTAGTATCGTTAATAATATAATCTCATAACGAGTGTGTCGACGACGGACGCGGTGACAGCCCGCGACTCCGACCATTCGACTCCCCGCCGCGCCCGTCACACGAGACGTTATGCAACCAAACTGGATTAAACATGAGCGATGATAAAAAGATTGATGTCTCATCCACAACAATAGAAAAAGGAATAGATGTCGCAAAAAGTTTTGTTGACAAATTAGTTTCCCCCTCAATTGAAGAGCTTGGTCTTTTAGTGAAAGATCAAATTTCCCTTTGGAGATTCAATAATCAAATTAAAATATTAAACAAAGCAAAATCAATATGCGAGAAGAATCAAATAAATGTAACAGCAATACCAGCAAAATTACTTTGTCCATATTTAGAAAATGCTTCATTAGAAGATGATAACGAGCTTCAGGATAAATGGGCCATTTTATTGGTAAATATGGTTGACTCCAAGCAAAATATTCAAAATCATGTTTTTCCATATATTTTAAGTCAGTTATCTAAAGATGAATTTAATTTATTAGAGTCCGTACTAATTGAGAAAAAGCGAAGAACCTCAGAACTTGAAAAAGAATTAGCCAGTTTTTGTAAAGATAAAGAAAATATTGAAAATAATCTTAAGTCTGAACTGCTCGACTTAGAAAAAAATCTAAAAGAATTATCGCCTAATGGAAAATATGCATATTCAAAAGAATCTATGGAATTAAGATCTTCAATACGTTCAATTTCAGGAGAACTTCAATCCATAAAATTTAAAGAGTCTAGGCTAAAAAGAAAAATAGCTACTCCCGAAGTTATACCGGAACAAAATCTAAAAGAATTTGAAATGGCTAATATTATACGTTTGGGTCTAGCCAAAGTTGTTTATGAATCTAATGCAGGTACACATAGCATAGATATACCTGCTGGTGATCGTGATTCATATACATCTGTATAGTCTTTTCATTTTAGTCAGCTACAATAGAACGGATGATCAACTTCCCCATCCTTCATCATGCCGACTTACTACTCTAAGGATCTCCGTGAACGTGTTGTTGCTGCCTATGACAAGAGCAAACATAAATCCCACGTTTGTGGGACGTTTTCCATAGCCCGCAGCACCCTGGACAAATGGTTGGCCCTGAGGGAAGAAACCGGCAGCCTCCAACCCCGGACACATCCCCGCCCTGGGCACAGCCATAAGGTGAAAGACGTTGAAGCTTTTCGGCAATGGGTGGAGAGCGAAACCCCGTTTGAACGCATCGAGGATTTGCTGCCACGCTTTGAAGCGCATTATGGCAAGGCCATTTCTTATCGTGGCCTGCATAAATGGCTGCAACGGATCGGTTGGAGCCATAAAAAAACGTTCTTTCTACCAGCAAGCCAAACCGCTAGACCGCTGGGTTTTCCTGTGGCTACTTGGGCATCTGGAGAAAAAATACGGTCAGGATCATATCCTGTTTGCGGACGAGGCAGGATTCTACAGTACCGAACGCTATGAGTGGGGCTGGGGCAAAAAAAGGGGAGCCTTGTGACATCCCCCGCCCTGGAGGCCGGGGACATAAACGCAACTGGATCAGCGCTATCCGCGCCTCTGATCAAAAGCTGGCAAATGCCGTGGGTAGTGACCGGCAACATTAACCGGATGATTGTTGAACAATGGTTGGAAGCCTTGGGAAAATCGTTGCAGCAAGGTCAGGAAAACCCAAACCTTATGTGCTTGTCTGGGACAACGCGAGCTTCCATTTAGGCGGTGACCTGGAGGCGATTGCCATGAAATACCAGATTCGTATCATTCAGTTACCCGCTTATTCGCCTGATCTCAACCCCATCGGCAATGCTGGGCAACCTTGAAACATTATGCGCGTCTGGCCATGGGAAAAGGTAGCACCCTGGACGACGCGATTGATTACGCATTCAACAGACAAAAGTGTAGCCGACTAAAATGAAAAGACTATACCTGATGTCGTTGAACCTGTCCAACCAACAAATCGCCCGCGAATTGGGGTTGAACAAGGATGATGTTCAGGCGATGACGGAACAGTTACGGCGTGGTGTCGAGAAAAAAACGCCAGTAAACCTGTTTGGGAATGTTGAATTTGATGAGGTTTATGTCAAGGCTGGACACAAGGGAAACCCCGAAGCCGTCGCGGATGCTGGGCGTGAAGGTCGCCGCCGCGCCCTGAAAGGTGCGCCGGGGCGTGGGACACTGGAAAGGAC
>NZ_JH651384.1:4628748-4633782 GCF_000260135.1 Thiothrix nivea DSM 5205
TTCTCCAGATGCCCAAGTAGCCACAGGAAAACCCAGCGGTCTAGCGGTTTGGCTTGCTGGTAGAAAGAACGTTTTTTTATGGCTCCAGCCGATCCGTTGCAGCCATTTATGCAGGCCACGATAAGAAATGGCCTTGCCATAATGCGCTTCAAAGCGTGGCAGCAAATCCTCGATGCGTTCAAACGGGGTTTCGCTCTCCACCCATTGCCGAAAAGCTTCAACGTCTTTCACCTTATGGCTGTGCCCAGGGCGGGGATGTGTCCGGGGTTGGAGGCTGCCGGTTTCCTCCCCTCAGGGCCAACCATTTGTCCAGGGTGCTGCGGGCTATGGAAAACGTCCCACAAACGTGGGATTTATGTTTGCTCTTGTCATAGGCAGCAACAACACGTTCACGGAGATCCTTAGAGTAGTAAGTCGGCATGATGAAGGATGGGGAAGTTGATCATCCGTCCTATTGTAGCTGACTAAAATGAAAAGACTATAACAGAACTACGATCACAAAAACTAAAGATGTACATACTGCTCAAATTACTCGACATTCACAATATCGAAAATATATTCAACTTTAAAATGGATAGAAAAACTATCATAGACCTTGCAGAAACACGAAATAAATTTTCACATACTGACTTGAATATAAATCAAGAACAAATTGAATGTGTCCAGGCTGTAGCTTCACTCACAATGAAAAAGTTTATTGATATAATACACAATCATTACAAATAAAATCTCTAACAATTATGTCGACGACGGACGCGGTGACAGCCCGCGACTTCGCCCAATTTACTCCCTGCCGCGCCCGTCACACATGACGTTGGCAGCAGATAAAGCGGTGGTTAACGGCACATTTAAAGAGAAGAGAGTGTTTTCCCGTGCGATAACGTGCAGTGGCTTGTTCATTTGCCTGAATAGGTGATTGCCCAAAGTTCACAGTGCGCTACCGCGTGACAGATTACGCCAGATTGAACGACCGAAAATAGAGCGCTTGTCCGTTGCTGATAAAAGACGGTGGTCATGTCAATTTTTCATGATTGGTAGCTGACCAAAAGTTCACAGTGCGCTATCGCGTGACAGACAACGCCAACCTGAACGACAAAGAACAGATGGTTCGTCCGTTGCTGACAAAATACGGTGGCCATGTCAATCTTTCATGATTGGCGGCTGACCAAAAGTTCACAGTGCGCTATCGCGAGAGAGACAACACCAACTTGCACAACAAAGACAGAGAGTCCGCCCGTTGCCGATAAAATTCGGTGGCCGTGTCGATCTTTCATGATTGGTGGTTGCCCGATTGTTCACAATGCGCTACAGCGAGAAAGACAACACCAACTTGAACGACCGAAAATAGGGCGCTTTCCGTTGGCGATAAAATGTGGTGGCTATGTTCATCTTTTATGATTGGTGCTTACCCAATGCTCACAGTGCGCTGATGCGTGAGCCAGTGTGCCAACTGATCCAGTTTTAATGCAGCGTGAGAGATATTTATCAATGATAGGTTGTCGGCTATTTGAGGCCAATCCAAGCGCCAACAAGAGTGTCGACGACGGACGCGGTGGCAGCCCGCGAGTCCCAACAATTTACTCCCCGCCGCGCCCGTCACACGAGACGTTAGGCTCAAAATCAAATGAATGACAACGACAACGACAAAACTGAAGACTGGCACTTAGCATTTATTTTTGGGGAGCAAGAATCAGAGGATTCTGAACCAGTTACAAAGATCAATGCGATAGAGTCCATATGTTATGAGTCTTTCAAAAATGACTACTCATTAATATCCGAATATCATAGTAGCTTACAATTAGTTAAAAGTGTACAACTTAATATTCAGGAATTTCTAGAATCAATTGTGCATTATGCGTCAGAGTTTTTAAACAGAGAGGATATGAATGAAGAGAAGTTTGATTTAATATCTCTCAACTTTTCAAGGCAGTTATTAAACATACTTAGCATGTTTCGATCATTACTTGACCATTCAGAGTTTTCAATATCCAGAGAATTTGGCAAAGACTCAGATCAACTCAAAAAATGGAAAAACATTCAGTCAAAATATTATGATGAGTATTTTGAATATAGACTATTCTATAAACTTAGAAATTACTGTCAGCATATTGGTATGCCTCCTTTAAGTATATCCTTCACAAGTAGCAGAGAAGAAGAAGGAATTAGTTTTCGTTTAGATATTAAGAGAGACGAATTACTAAAAGAAAAAACTGTTTGGAATAAACAATTAATTCATGACCTTAATTCTGCTGATGATAAAATATCTATTATTGATAGCCTAAACATCTGGAGTGAATGCTTTAGAGGAATTTCAAAAGTCTTATTAGACATAAAACGCGATGGGGCAATAGATGCTGCTAATCGAGTTGCGGGACATAGAGCAAGACTCAAACTTCCAACTGACATTGGGAGGCTATGCGCTGTTCATATTCCCCATATAACAGAAAAGCCAAAGAACTTGAATATGTCATTAAGTTGGCTTCCAGAAAATAAGGCTATTGAAATATTAAAAGGCAATCCTTTTGATAAAATATCTCAAGATGCCTAACAATTATGTCGACGACGGACGCGGTGACAGCCCGCGACTTCGCCCAATTTACTCCCAGCCGCGCCCGTCACACATGACGATAGCGCAGAACCGCTCGCGCGGTCCTGCGCTATCGCGTCGGAGTTGAGCTTCGCTCGCCCGGTTTGATAACCGCCGCGCTCCGCGCTCTGGCTATCAACCCGTTCGAGTGGACGCATTTGCGCCCGCGAGCGACTCCCCCCGGGAGTCACTTCGCAGCCACAAACGCGCCACTCAACTCCGACGCGTTGGCGTACTGCCCACCTAAAAATAGACTTCTTAGGAAAATTCAAATATGTTGATTTTTATTGGACTCGCTACCATTTTATTGGTGCTTGCTTTTAAGCAACCTCTTGGTAGTCGATTTAGATATTTAGTGGCTGTTATCGTCCGATTTGCGTGGTCTTTAACTATTGGGCTACCATTTTTCGTATTAGGGCTGGTCGCGTTTCTCTTGATCGACATCCTTTTCCCTACCTCTAGTAAAGGATACGTTATCCTCAATAAAATGTACAAGTGGGGGAGCTGCTATTGGTTTAATGGGTTGAGGTTGAATTTTGAAACAGATGACTACGATGTTACTGTTGAAAAACAGCGCAAGACAAGTAATGAATAGCTTTCTCTACCACGTTGATGCGTGTAAAAATTATGCCAGCGTCAAAGCCTGAATTTAAAAGCATTGGTGCGCCGCGCTGATGCGCGGGAAAGGTCATGCTACACCGAAAATAGTCAACAGCGGCATCCTTGGCTATACTGACCCAAGAGAAACAACTGGAGTAATACCATCATGGGTACAGTAGAGCTAATCACTGAACACACCCGCTGTTTGCCGGAGAGTGTCCAACGAGAAATACTTAATTTTGTTGAGTATCTGTTCAATAAACACAATTCACCCCTTACACGATCTGTTGTACCAACAACACGTCAGGCTGGCTTACACGCTGGTTGTGCGGTGGTGGCTGCTGATTTCGATGCGCCATTATCAGACGATTTCTGGCTGGGTACAGAATGAGGCTGCTGTTAGATACCCATACATTCTTATGGTGGGACAGCCAACCAAGCAAACTTCCAGCCAAGGTGTTGGCACTGTGTGAAGACACCCAAAATGAGATGTTTTTGAGTGTCGCCAGCATTTGGGAGATGCAGATCAAGCATCAGTTAGGCAAATTGGAGCTACATCTGCCCTTGGATAAGCTCGTCTCCGAGCAAGTACAAAAAAACGCCATTCAGATTTTACCAATACAGACAGCCCATGTGTTGGGGGTTGCGGATTTACCTGATGTCCATAAAGATCCGTTTGACCGTCTTCTGATTGCCCAAGCCAATGTTGAGAAGATGGTGTTTCTGAGCGGTGATGGGGTTTTCAAGCATTATCCTGTCCAGATTATTTGGTGATAATAATTTTGCGCCAACAAGTTGCTCGACGACGGACGCGGTGACAGTCCGCGACTCCGTTTTGATTACTCCCCGCCGCGCCCGTCAGCTATGACTATAGCGCAGAACCGCTCGCGCGGTCCTGCGCTATCGCGTCGGAGTTGAGCTTCGCTCGCCCGGTTTGATAACCGCCGCGCTCCGCGCTCTGGCTATCAACCCGTTCGAGTGGACGCATTTGCGCCCGCGAGCGACTCCCCCCGGGAGTCACTTCGCAGCCACAAACGCGCCACTCAACTCCGACGCGTTAGACCCCAAAAGGAATTGCCGTGACCGAACGAAATTTATTATTACTTGCAGCAATTACATCAATTACTTGGGGAATGACTGGCATTTTTGTTCGACTGTTGCCTTCAGTTCCATTTTTAACAATAGCAACTGGTCGACTAGTTATTGCGCTATTAGTGGTTTTACCGCCGTTATTTTTATTTTATATTAAACAACACAACTTCAAAAAATCATTAATTACTCCAAGTAGTTATGTTTTAGCGACATTTCTTATTGGTTATTATTTACTAGCGACAATTGCTTTTCAACTAGCGCCAGTAGCTGAGGTCGCCTTACTATTAAGTACTCCACCTGTATTTATACTTATTTTTCAAAAAATTCGCGGCATTGCTTCATCTCGATCTGAGATAATTGGAGCACTACTAGCAGTCTTTGGGGTAGCTATAATTCTTTCCCCTAAAGTTCATTCAATACAAAACCAATACACTTCGCATTTTCTTGGTGATATTATAGCTATTTGTGCAGCATTTCTAACAGCTATTTATGCCTACTTATATCGTTTACTAGCAGAACGTGAACAAGCTCCAGAATCAAGTGGGGTTTCTATTCTTACATTTGCAATAGGTAGTTTTATTCTAAGCTTAATGGTTATATTAATGCCATCTCCATCTGAGATAAATAGATTAGATAAAAACGATATTTTTATTGGCTCAATATGCGTTTCAGGGTCTTATCCCAACAGCAGCGAAAGCAAGGACTGTAAGGCAGCTTGCCCCCGTTTCCTGATGTTGTGAAGAGACTCGAAGAAT
>NZ_JH651384.1:4633882-4635804 GCF_000260135.1 Thiothrix nivea DSM 5205
TGTTACGCTCATGGTTACGACCTCATCGGGGGATCTCACAAGAAAAGCTACCGTGTTACCTTGCATTCTTCGAGTCTCTTCACAACATCAGAAACGGGGGGCAAGCTGCCTTACAGTCCTTGCTTTCGCTGCTGTTGGGATAAGACCCTGAAACGCATATTGAGCCTCCGGGGATACTCGGCGACCGTGAATTCATTGGTGAACAATGGTGGCTTTGGTTAACGGCCAACCGGATCCCGTTCCTGATGCGAATGCGGGAAAACCAACTGATGACGGATCAACAAGGCCGGGAAATGGCGGTGCGTTCCCGTTTCCGCGACCTCAAGACAAACCAGAACCGCCGTCTGCGTAAAGCCTGCTGGGTAGGTCAGGCACGGGTTTGGCTCAGCGGGATGCGGTTGGAGGATGGGGAATTACTGATTCTGGCTGCCAACCAGCGTTTTCGTGAACCATTCGACACCTATGCCCTGCGCTGGGAAATTGAAAACCTGTTTCAGTGCCTCAAAGGGCGTGGCTTCCATTGGGAGGATACCCGTATGACCCGCTACTTCCGCATTAAGAAAGTCATGGCGCTACTGGCCATCGGCTTTTGCTGGGCGCACAAGACCGGGGAATGGAAGCACAAGGTCACCAAGCCATTAGCACTCAAGAAACATGGTCGGCCTGAACAAAGCTTGTTCCGCTATGGCCTCGATTACCTGACCGACGCGCTGTTGCATAGTTTGCATAAACCGATGGCGGCAATCAGGTTATGGGTGTTGTTTTGGTGGCCTCCACACCTGATAACTTGCCATCAGGGGACTGTAGTTCTCGATGTGAAATCAGCGGGATGAGAAATTGTCGTGTACAGAGAAATAAGACAAACTCACAGTCATGCTTGCTATCCGACCCTAACCATTCCATAATCAAGATTCTTACCAACAGTCTTACTTGAGGTGATAATGATGATGGCAGCTACAGTCAGACTGTCCAGCAAAGGACAAATTGTTATACCCAAAGAGGTTCGTGATTCCCTACATTGGAGTGCTGGCGTTGAGCTAACACTGGTGACAACTGAACATGGGGTGATGCTACAGACCAAACCAACCCAAAAGCACAAATTACCAGCAAAATCCTTACGGGGGTTTTTACAACACAAAGGCGAACCAGTCCCAACCGAAACACTTTGCAAACCAGTCGAGTACACTAATGATCGCTTTTGATACCAATTTGTTGGTACGTCTTGCGGTCAATGATGATCAGCACCAAGCCGACATTGCAGAACAACTAATTAATAATAGTGATGTTTTCATCTCAAGGACTGTCTTGCTGGAGAGTGAGTGGGTACTTCGGTCAGTTTACAAAACATCCCGTACTGACATAGCGACATTTCTTGAAAATACCCTGATCACAGAAAATGTCACAGTAGAGAACCCAACAGAAGTTGGACAAGCCCTTGAATGGTACAAATTAGGCGCTGATTTTGCTGATGCTCTGCACTTATGCATTTGTGGCGAGAGCTTAATGCATACTTTTGATGAGCAGTTTTGCAAGGCTGCCAGCAGATCAGGATTAACCCCGGCGTTCAAGGTCTTGAAATAGCACTAATAATCAAAGGCATAACAAGTCATATATGGTCTCCACAGTCAACCCTTTCCAGCAAAGATCCAATAAAAACCCTCAAGGCGCAGTTCCTGTGCCTTTTGGTGCAACAGCCCATGCTGGCTTCTTTGCCTGAAACGCCGGTATTGTCAAGGAGGAGTCCCGCAGGGAAGCTCCTTGACAATGCCGGTGTGTAAGGCATCCTGTTGGCGGGCTGTTGTCTTCGTCATGTGTGTTTCCCCTGTGTTGCGGGTGACGGTTTGCTCAAGGACAGGCATTGGACAGACCAAACTGCATTCGTATATCCGGCTTCTTTACGCGGGCGCATTGCCCTGAGCCAT
>NZ_JH651384.1:4635904-4638170 GCF_000260135.1 Thiothrix nivea DSM 5205
TTCGGTTGGGGCGCGGGGCAATCCGGTCGATTTCAGCAGCCAGATCGGAAAATTTGACGTGTTTTCCAGCGTGGACAACAGGTCCCCTTACGGTCGAGTTTCTGTTCCCGCTCTTCAGCGGCAAATAGACTGGTTTTGATGGCGCTTTTCTTACTCATCGTTGATCGGGGCTGTTTGTCGGTCAAGTGGCTATTTTCGCATAGTCGGCGCGGGAACGGGGGTTTTTAGAGGTTCCCATTTATCAATGACAAGTTGTCGGTTATTTGAGGCCAATCCAAGCGCCAACAAGAGTGTCGACGACGGACGCGGTGACAGCCCGCGAGTCCCAACAATTTACTCCCCGCCGCGCCCGTCACACGAGACGTTGGCGGGGGCTATAACGATACGTTTTACCAAGCTCAAAGACCAAAAAGATAAGAATGGATACAAATCAATACGAGGTTGATGACTCGATAAGATTTTTCTTAGCTTTGATGCTTTTATCAGGAGCGTTTCTTATTATATCGTCGCAGGCGTATCAAGCATTTCCTATTGCATTGATATTTATCACAATGAGTATTCTGCTCAGAAAGAAAGTTAAAAAATATGCCGCATGGTGGGATAAATACAAACCAATTCGCTATTTCTTTTGGTTCAACATAATTAATGGCATAGCCTTTTTAATAATATCCAAAATATTTCAATTAAATATTATTGTTTTTGGGTTGGTTTGTTGCATCGTGGTTTCAAGCATAATATTGATACCAATGACGCCTATTAAGACTCGATAAATATAGTAACGGTTTCAACGTCTAATTTTAAAGAATAGGTGCGTCGCCCTGATGCACGGTGAGATAAAATCTCTAGTCCAATTATTACCGAAAAATTTAACCACATGCCAGGATAAAATCAACAATGGACAAATATAAAGATGATCTAAAAAAAATATCAAAAAAGCGGTTACATGCTTATTTGTCGTTCTTCATCATTTTTATGATGTTTTTTACATTTGACATGCTTAACATTAAAGGTTGGCCAGTTTTAATAGCTTTCTTTATTAGTTTTATTGTTTTCGGTATTTTTTTGGCGCGAGCGCTATTAAGTTATTGTCCTAGATGTGGCATTTTATTTTTTGGTATTGCCATACAAAGAAAATCATGTATAAATTGCAATCTAAGTTTAGATGACCATTGAATAATGGATGTGCTATTTTATGTAGAATATGTCTTATCTTTAAGAATTAAATCATGGATTTAACAAGTAATGAAAATATTATTTAAGTTTATAATTAGCTCTATATTATTAATACCTATCGCACATGCAGATAATCAACCTCAACCTAATCCATTGGTTCAGGCCGTATTAGAAAATAATCCACAAAAAATTCTCAAATTATTAAAAGTTGGGCAAGATGTTAATCAATTGGCCGGGAATGGAGAACCTATTCTTTGTGCTGCCAGCATGATGGGAAAATATGAAGCTGCCAAAATTTTAATAGATGAAGGAGCGGAACTGAAAGATAGTTGTTTGATTCTTGCAGTGGCAAATGGGAATGCTAATATTGTTAGCTTATTTCTTAATAATAAAAAAAGTCCTAATACTTTAGTTAACAAGAATGGCGATAGTCTACTGCATATGGCTGTACATGCAAACTATCTTGACGTTACCAATATATTACTAAAGCATGGTGCAAAAAAAGACATTAAAAACGACGCTGGCCTAACTCCTAGTGATCTCATTAGCCAGGAGAGAAAAATACTTGATCAATTGGATATTCTGTTAAAGTAATATTGGCATTTTGCAAAATACAGCGCCAACAAGTGTGTCGACGACGGACGCGGTGACAGCCCGCGACTCAGACCATTCGACTCCCCGCCGCGCCCGTCACACGAGACGTTAGAAGTTCACCCATCCCATAAATATCACTATGAATGCAGCAATTGGCGCAATAATTGAAAATCTAGATCAAATAAGGTTGGTTTTAGCAAAACTGAAACTATTTTCAAAGACACAAAATACAGGAGACTCTAAAGAAGTATCAATATCAGAATTTCTTGAGAGCTTTTTCCCAACAACATACACCGTTAAAAAGGCAAAATCTATTCTCTTGATTCAGACTCCCAAGAGATAGATTGTGTTATTCTCCATTCTATACACCCAAGACTATTTACTCCCAAAAGAGAAGTGATTTTAGCAGAAGGCGTATATGCTGCTATAGAGATAAAACCTGACATCAAAACATTAACCAATAAATCAGAATTTCATCGAGGATTAAAACAGATACAAA